>DASRKV010000202.1:0-9367 GCA_035648795.1 Opitutaceae bacterium | reverse complement strand
GCATCCGGTCTCGTCGATTTTCTCGACGATGCCCAAATTCTCACTCGGGCGAAGCGTCAGGCCATGGTCCGCGGGGATGACATTGCCGCGAACGACACTGATGTCGCAGATGACCCGGCAATCGGGCGCCGGCAACCGGGCGGACAGGCAGAAGGGGACGGGCAGGGCGTCCGCGTCCACCCATTCGATGGCGACAAGCGGGGTCGGGCGTCCGTCCGCGGTCATGATCAATGGGTCCACCGTCGGCGTAACCTGGGTCAGGCGCACCGCCCAGCGGCGGGACGGATCAGCGTCGGCCGGACTGCCGGTTGTCGGGCCCTTGACTTCTTCAAAAATGAGCACCGCGCCAGCGGCGAGCTTAAGCCGCCGCGCCGGTACCACGACGTCCGTCTTCCCTTCGACCGGGCCGGCCCAGGTGTCGCGCAGGACCGCCCGGGTCGTCCCGATGGGCAGGCAGCATTGCCGGTCGCCCCAGGTATAAAACGAGATCTCGTTGTGGGGGACGTAGAGCGTAATCGGCGCGGTGGAATCCAGCACGAGCGGTTCAAAGACTTCGTACGTGCCGGGAGGGACCCCGCTGAGATCGTTCCAGCTCAGGATTGTCTTGTTGGCCAGCGTCGGCGCCTGGTCGAGACCGGACAGAAATGCGGTGTCCGACGGGATGAACGAAAAATCGGCACCCGGCTGCAGGCAGACCCAGGTGCGGGCATTGCAGCCTTCGTGCATGGCGTAGTCGATCAGCCGGGCGTGCCGGCGGACCGAGATCCGCTGGCGGGCGGTACCGAGGTAGGCTTCGGTGGCGACGGCGTCCTGGAAGTAACTGAGATGGTCGCCGACGTACGCCAGGACCTCGACGAGCGCGACGCCGACATCGGGCACGTGGCGTTCCTGCCAGCCGGGCATGATGACCGCAAGGCGGTCGAAGATGAGCTGGCGGAAACTGTCGTAATCTTTGGCGAGGTAGTTGATCTCGGGCTCGACGCGTCGGGGCGGCGGGCAGACCAACGGCGCGGCACAGTCAAGATCGCTCGGGCAGCCGGCCTTGAAGTTGAATTCGAGACAGGCATAGCGCGGATCGAATCCGACCATTGAAGTGCCCGTCGGCCGGCCCTGGCCGTCCAGCGTCCGGACGCACAGGCGGTACGTCGAGAAATCACCCGGCTGGTTCACCGTCACGAGCATCGAGTCGTCGAGCGCAGGGTCGGTGGCGGATTGCACATCCATGCCGGTGACCCGGATGTCCTGCACGCGTTCGCCGCCCCGGATCTGCAGGTGCGCGGCGGAGATTCCCTGGGGCGCGCGGCCGAGAAAATAGACGGTGAGCGTGAGCTGGTCCTGGCTGACCTCAAGGTAGTCCAAGCCGCAGAAGCTGGAGAGCCGGACGAGATCGCGCCGGCGCTCGTCCCGGCAGGTGAGAGTGGGCGCGTCCATCAGGCGCCTCCGTTGGTGAAGGTTTGGGATTCTTGCGTGCCGGTGCTCTTGACGACATACTGGACGAGCACCTCCAAGGTGGAATCGGCGCTGGTGACCGTGACCTTTGGCACCACGATCAGGTCGCCCAGCCAGCGCTGCAGGCCGGCCTGGATGGTGAACTGGAGGGCGGCGGCGAGTTCCGGGCTGTTGGGCGCAAACACGAGCTGCAGCAGGCCCGCGCCGAAGTCCGGCCGGTTGACGCGTTCACCCGGATTCGTGAAGAGGAACTCCTCGATCATGTCGCGGATGTGGTCGTTGTCGGCGGTCGCCGCGGTGCGGCCGCGCGCGTCGAAATGGAGGGGAAAGTCGATGTTCATGCGGGTTCAGATCGCGCTGGCGCGCGTTTGGGTCACGATCACCAGGAGCGGCGTGCCGGTCGGGGCGCAGATCGCCTGGCTGCTTTGCACCAGGAGCGGCTGGCCGTTCGACAGGACGCGCGTGGTGCCGGTGAGCCATTGGGCCGAGACGCACGGCCCGTTCGCCGCCGGCGGCGGCGGAAAGGCGCAGCCGGCGACAATGTAGGGCGCGGATATCAGGACGGTGGGCTGTCCGCTCACCGTCACCCGCGGATTGGGCGCGGTGGGCTGGGCCTGCCCGGCGTGGGAGCAGGTCACTTGGGCGCCGACATGGAGGAGGAAGCCGGGCATGTCAGGTGACGGTGAGGGCGGTCTTGTTGATCAGCACGCTCGGTCCGATCAGTTCGACCGTGGCGCCTTTGCCGTTGTTGAGATAAATCCCGCTGTCATTCACGACGATCATGGCGCCGGTGGTGCTCTGCAGGATGATTCCACCGGTCGCCGGGGACGGCGGCAGATCGCTGACCACGATGGAATGTTGCAGCAGCGATTGGATCACGAGATTGGGATCGGCCGGGTTGCCCATGGCGGCGGCCGACGGCACGTCGGACTGCGAGCCCCAACGGCAGCCGCACCAGATCGGCAGGTCGGGGTCGCCGTGCTCGAATTCGGCCCAGACGCCGGCGCCGACCGGGGGCACGAAATACACGCCCATGGCCGGCCCGGTCGGGCCGGCCAGCGGCACGCATGGTTCAGCCCAGGTCGAAGGGATGCCGCTCAGCACATCCGGCACATTGAGCATGAGCCGTCCGCGCTGGTCGGGGTCGACATTGTTCACCACGGTCGCGCGGTACTTGCCGAAATAGGTTTTGGCGTGTCCACTCATGGCAGGGCCGGAACGACCGGGGTCAGGGAGATCATCCCATCGCGGGAGAGGGTGAAGTTCTGCTTGTATTCGCCGCGCTTGATGTTGTGCGTCACGCTCTCGACGTAGTACAGGCCGTCATAGGCCACGCCGGCGCCGCGCACGCCGACCAGGCCGCGCGCGCTCAGGACGCTGCCGTAACGGGCGACGCTCAGCGAGCCGCTGCCGGTGATGGAATCGGCGCCCCGGCGGAGCAGGCCGAACGCGCGTTTGGCCGCGTCCTCCGGCGTCAGGCTGGCCATCTCGTCGGAAAACAGGATTTTTGCCGGCGGAATCAGGCGGGCGCCCAGCGGCGGCTTGATCACGTCGATGCCCGGCAGCGGAATCGGAATCGGAATCTTGCCGGTGATCGGATCGAGGATGGTGATGACGGTCACCCGCTTGGAGGTGCCGTCCAGCGTGAAGCTGAGCGAGTCGACGTTGGTGGCCCAGTCCGAGTTGATGCTCAGAGCCGGCTGCGGCAGCGGGTTGCTCACATCCGGGCCGAAATAGGCGATGCTCTGCAGCGGCAGCGGCCCGGGCTTGAGATAGAAGGTATATCCGCAATTGCCGGCGATGTCCTTGATGTAATCGAGATCGGTGCCGGTCTGCATTTCGTATCCGTCGGTGACGTTTTTAGGAGTGTCGACCGGCGGCGGGATCACCATCGGGGCGATCCCGTACATCGCGTACCGGCCGAGAATGGACGCCAGCTTGGCGGCATCCGGCAGGGCGGGATAGGGCAGCTTCATTTCCACGACGCCCATCAGCACGGTCAAATCCTCGCCGGTCAGCGTCAGCGTCGACTGGCCCGGATCGTTGCTGGGCGAGAGCTGGTGCTGCGTGACGACGCCGTCCATGAGCACTTGCGGCACGCCGAGGAGGGTGACCACGATCACCACGCGGGTGGTCATCGGGTCGAGCGCGCCGGACGGGAGCAGGACGGTCTGGATGAGGGACATTTTGCCGACGCTGAACGTCAGTTGGAAGCCGCTGCCATTCCGTCCGCTGTTCACCTGCACGCTTTGCAGGGCTTCGATCAGGGACAGCGGCGCGGGAACCGGCACGGGGAGCGGGCCGATCAGCAAAGTGAGATGGACACCGTCAAGCATTGGGCACTCCGGGTATTCCCTCCGGCAGCGTGATGCGCAGCCGGCGGCCGATCGTGGCGGTCAGTTCGCCGGGCCGCATCGCCCGGTTGGCGTCGCACAACCGCCAGAACTGGCCGGGATCGGTCAGAAACTTCGCCGTGACGTTGTCGAGCCGGTCGCCCTGCACGACCACGTACGTCTGCAAGAGCGCGAAGTTTTCCGGCGGGGGCACGAAACGCCGCTCGAGGTAGGTGAGGGTGCGGCCGTCCGGTGCGACGAGCTGGACGGTGTCGAGGTTGTAATAGCGGCTGGTGGGAGGGAAGGGCATGCGTTGCCTTGCGGGTCAGAGTTTGAGGCCCGAGCCGATGCTCTGCGCGCTGTTGAAGAGGTTCGTGGCGGCCATCACCTCCTTGACGACGTGATGCGCGAGGAAGAGGGTGTAGGCCGGGTTCGTGATCGACAGGTCCTGGTAACTGAGCACGGAGAGGGAGAGCTCGACCTTGGCGCGGATCGGATTCAGCAGCGGGTCATGGGCCTCCTCCGTGATGCTCATGCCGGTGAGGCGCACCGGCAGGATCCGCTGCGGGCCCCATACGAACAACGTCATGGGCGCCTCCACCGGGATCACCTCGATCGTGCCAATCAGCGAGAGGATGTCGTTGGCGATCACCGTCGCGCTTTTCGGGTAAAGAAGAATTTCCAGCGCGGCGAGCGTGGGATAGACGCCCACGGTAGCCGTCAGCGGGTTGGCCTGCTCCAACTGGTCGGTCGCGTCGATCTCGACCGTCAGACTGATCGTTTCCTTGGGTGCGCCGGTGAGACGGAAGGCCTCGCCGCGGTCGCCTTCGGCGCTGACCGCACGGGGTTCGAGCCGCCGCGTCATCGTGTCGGGATTGTATTGGAACACGACGACGTTCGGGATCGGCACGAGCGGGTCGATGCCGACGAGGGCGCCCTTAAGCAGGCGGGGTGATCCGGGAAATGCGCTCATGAGAAATGGGGCCGGCAGGTGGGAGGTTCTAGAATTCGACGCCGACCGCCCCGGAGGCTTTCCAGGTTAGCGGACTCCATTTGAAATCCGCATTGCCCTCTTTGTCATAGGTCTTTTCCACGCCGCCGCTGATTTTGACGAAGAACGGACTTTTTTCGCTGCGTTTGAACTTGGCTTCCGCCTCCGCCCCAACCCCGAACTTCACGGCGCCGGAAGCTTGCATCGGACTGTACTCCGCCGAGGCCAGCGCGGATGCGCTCACGCCAAAATCCGCGATGCCGAGCGGCACCTTGACCTTCTCCCAATCCAGGCTGATCGCCTTGACGGCGGCCTCGGCTTCCAGATTGGTCAGGGTGCCTTGGTCCCGGGTGAACTTGAAGCCGCCGCTGCCCTCGACACTGGCTTCCTTCACAAATGACAATGGCCCCACCTGCAGTTTGTCCGTAATGGGGATGGTCACCTCGATGGTGTACTTGGCGGCACCCTCGGATTGCAGCCGGCCGGCCGTTTTCTTGAATTCGCCCTCGCCACCCACGCTGATTGCCACTTCCACCCCTTTCTTCTCTTCGGCCGGGGCGGAGTCCGCTTTCTTCGCGTCGGCTGCGGGAACTTTTTGGGGCGGCGGCTGGGTGGTCGCTTCTTTCTCGGCCGGCATCTTCTTCTTCCCGTCCGGCGGCGGCGCCGGTTGGCGTTGGAGCATCGGCGACGCCTTCAGCAGTCGACCAGGCCCTTCGTCGACCGACAAGTTTTGGGCCACGGAAGTTGCCTCCCGCTCAGGCCCATCATCGGCGGGCGCGATGCGGAGTCCGGTTGGCGAGGCGTCCCGCTGCTGGACCACATGCGTCAATTCGTGCGCGAGCAGTCGCCGCCCCGGCGACGTCTGGGGAGCATATTGGCCCGGACCGAACACCACATCGCGTCCAACGGTGTAGGCGAGCGCGTTCACCGCCCGCGCCGAGGCGGCCGCCCTGCCGTCGGTGTGCACGCGCACGCTGCTGAAATCATGACCGAAGCGCGATTCCATGAAACCGCGCGCCGATGAATCCACGGGTCGCCCCAGCGAGCGCAGCACTTCGTGGACGATCGGCGGCGCCTCAGCCGGTTCCGGTCCGTCGCCGAAGCGTTGCAGCGTGCCCGATTCCCGCCGCGTCCGCCACGCCGCGCATTCGCCGGCCGGGCCGGCCTCGCCGCCGCAAACGCCTGGGCGCTGCAGCCGGCCGGAGCGCACAGCCGGAATCGCAGCGAACGGTGCCGGTGTCGGAGCTGGCCGCGTTGTCAATTGCGATTTCACGATGCGAATTCGACTCATGCCGGGTCCGTCAAAAGGTCATGCAACAGTCCTTCGTTGCACCACCCTTGGTCAGCACCGACCCCGTCTTGGCTTTCTTGCACACGTCGGTCGAGACGTCCGACTTGTTCGGGGTATTGTAATGGCCCGTCGGCTTCATCACGGTGGCGTTGGCGTCGTGTTCCTTATGGCCGAGGGCGTGGCCAACTTCGTGCGCGACGACTTCGCCGACGGCGCCTTCCACGACCACGATCTTTGGGTTGGCCGTTCCCGCGTCGTACGTGCCCCCGCCGCCGGAGATGTCCTTGCCCGTTTTGCCGTCCCGGGCTAATTGCGCGGGCACGAAGATTTCGATGCAAGCACTGGCGCCGGCGGCGGTGAACAGATCCTTTTCCTCCTGGGTCGGAGTGTCGTCCTTCGATTCGTCCAGGGTCTGGTAGGCGGTTTTGCTCACGGTCTTGGTGGCGTTCACCGTCAGGTCGACGCAGCATTTGCCCCAGATGCTTTTGGACTCCGCGAAGGAAGGCGCGCTCGTGGGATTCTTGCCGGCGTCATCGGCGATGACCACTGGTTGGATGCAGGCCGACCATTTCTCGGACTGCCTGGCCGCGTCGCACGCCGGCGCCTTCGCGGCCGGTGGTGGGGCTGGTGAAGGGGCGTCCTTGTTCTTCGCGCTCATCGGCACCTTGCTGAAATCGTGGGCGAAGCGGGGCATGGGGGATTCCGGTCGCACGTCACGAGCCGGCCCGGTTCCGCGCGCGGTCTCCGGCTGCCACCCCTGCTGCCGCTTGCGCCGGCACTCGGCGCATTCGCCGCCCGCGCCGCCACAGGTGCATTGGCGCTGCAGCAGACGCGCGCTGCGGCTTGGCAACCGGGGCCACGCCATTGCGTCCGCCGCCGGCGTTGCTTGCTTCATTGCCATCATCGCGTGTTGCATAAGCGTGCGGGTGTTTCCGTCTTTTGAGGTCGATGGTTTGGGCTGGCAGAATTTCCGGCGAAATCGTGGCGGCGGGGCGTGCTCAGCGCGCGAGTCTGCCGGTGAGCCGGCGATTGGCCGGCGCAGCCGGGGCGGGCGCGAGGCCGTCGTAGAGCGTTCGGGCGATTTGCCGGCCCCAATGGCCGGGGGGACCGTCCCGGGATAGTTGAATCGGCGCCACCGCCAGGTGTGGCATGGCGCCGCCGGCCACGCCGGCCAGCCCCTGTTCTTTCAGCAGGCGCGTCAGCTCGGTCTCGAGGGCAGCCTGGATCTCGGGGGCCTGGCCGGAATGCACCGGAAGTCCGTCGAGCACCAGTCGTTCGATGTGCAGGGCGATGTTCATGCCGGCACCGGTATTCCGTTCTTCGCCACTCCGCCCGGGCCGGATGCCGCCGCGGTCGTGACCAGATTGCTCCATTTGAATTCCGTCTCGTTGATCGGTCGGTCCAGCTTGCGGAATTCGGCGCGAGCGGCGTCGAGGATGAGCGGCATCGTGATGGCGGTGCCGAGATGAGCCGCCATGAATGCCGCATTCAGCGCGACGTTGTGGATGTGGCCGCCGGTCAGGTTGAGCGCCGACAGCCGGTCGTAATCGAGCGGGCCGAGAGGCGGCGCGGGCAATCCCTTGCCGGCGTCGTGTTGCAGGAACGCCTTGCTCCAAAGCCGGCGCCGGTCCGCCACCGCCGGAAAGTAGAAATTGACGATGAAACGCAGCCGCCGGAGGAACGCCTGGTCGAGCGCCGTCTTGCGGTTGGTGGCGAGGATCGCGAGCCCGCGGTACGACTCCATGCGCTGGAGGAGGTAATTGATCTCGATGTTGGCGTAGCGATCATGGCTGTCCTTGACCTCGCTGCGCTTGCCGAACAGCGCGTCGGCTTCGTCGAAAAACAGGATGGCGCCGCCGTCTTCGGCCGCGTCGAAGAGCCGGCGGAGATTTTTTTCCGTCTCGCCGATGTATTTGTTCACCACCTGGCTCAGATCGATCCGGTAGAGATTCAGGCGCAGCTCGCTCGCGATGACTTCGGCCGCCATCGTCTTGCCGGTGCCGCTTTCGCCGGCGAAGAGCGCGCTGATGCCGAAACCGCGGTTCATTTTCCGGTCGAATCCCCAGTCGTGGTAGACTTGATTGCGCTGGGCCGCCTGGGCGGCGATTTGGCGGAGCAGATCGCTCTCGGCCTTGGGCAGCACCAGGTCGTCCCAGGTCACTTTGGGTTCCAGCCGCTGGGCGAGCGCATCGAGTCGCGGCCGTTCGCCGATGCGGCACACGTCCCAGGCGGCGGCATCCAGCGGCTGCCCGTGGCTTTTGGCCTCCGTCTGGGCGAGACTGGCCAGGATTTCGATGCTCGGCAGATTGAGGTTGAACTGGGCCGCGAGTCGCGCGGGCGCGTCGCCGGCCTCGGGTCCGAGCGCGGCCGCCCAGGTGGCTTGCTGCTCGGTGGCGGCGGGCTTGGTGACGTCCACCGCCTGCTGGGCGCGTCCGAGCCGGGGATTGAATTCGCGGACACCGATGAAGAAGATGCCGTCGCTGCGGGAAAGGAAACGGCTGAGAGGACCCGAACGTTCCATCTCGGGTCCACCGAGCTCCTCGGCGTCAGAATAAAGCGCCAGGGGCAGCAGGCGGCATTCGCGCTGCCAAAGCCGGGCCAGCATCTCCAGCTCCAGCGGGGCGGCCGGCAGCAATTCGGTATTCAGCCGGTAGAGACGCCGGTTGAGCTGGGTCGCGACATGAAAGGCCACCAGTTGCTTGCTGAGCGGGTCCGGGCCGACCAGTTGCACGGCCGGCAAAGGACCGGCGGCCTGCTGCCAGCCGCGGAGGATGAAATCTACCTGCTTTTCCTGCGCCTCGCCCAACGCTGCCGAACCGGAAACCTGTTCCAGCGGGGAGAAGAACGGCGACAACCGGTCGTCGAGATAGTTCAGGCCCTTCAGGTAGTTGACGATCCGTTCGTCGGCGCGGAGCGCGCTCGCCGTCAGCGCTTGTGCCGCCGGCTGATGAATATCGAGGAGCCGCCAATAGCGCAAGGGGCGTTCCGGCGCGAGGGCCTCCCAGGCGGGTTCGTCGAACAGCGCAAAGGCGAGGGCGAAGGTGGGGAACGGCTTCTGGGGATCGTCCTGCGCGCGGGCGCAGAGGCTGGCGATCCGGGTGTCGAGATCCTGGGCGGCGCAGAGGAGCAGCACGTTCTGCTCGAACTCCGACATGCCCAGTTGCTCGGCCAGCATCTCCATCGCCCACGGCACCGGCGTGAGAAGCGTGGCGGGCTCGGGCTCGGCAGGCGCCGGGGCCGCCGGAGCCGTTTCGACTGCTGCCGCTGGAGGCGACAACGGCGCCGCAGGGGCCGGAATGGGCG
>DASRKV010000201.1:0-6507 GCA_035648795.1 Opitutaceae bacterium | reverse complement strand
TCGTCGCCGCACCGCACGCAAAGGCCGGCCTTCACCGAGAGCGCTTCCGCCTCGGCGCCGTCCTGGACCACGTGATAGTGGCGGTACAGGTCGGCGATGGAGCCGCAATCAGAGACGACATGGCCGTCGAAATGCCAGCGGTGGTAGAGCAGGTCATAGAGCCGGTCGTTGATGGAGCACGGCTGGCCGTAAACGGAATTGTAGGCCGTCATCACGGCTTCGACATGGGCCTCGCGCACGAGGGCTTCGAAGGCGGGCAGATAGGTGTCGAAGAAATCGGCCTCGTCGGGATCGACGTTGAAGTGGTGGCGGAGCGGTTCGGGCCCGCTGTGAACGGCGAAATGCTTGGCGCAGGCCGCCGCGAGGAGGTACCGCGGATCGGCGCCCTGGAGCCCGCGCACGAACGCGATTCCCAGGCGCGAGGTGAGAAACGGGTCCTCGCCGTAGGTCTCCTGGCCGCGGCCCCAACGCGGGTCGCGGAAGATGTTGACGTTGGGCGACCAGAAGGTGAGTCCATGGAAGCGTTCTCCGATCTGGCCGTGGCGGACGTCTTCGTGAAACTTCGCGCGCGCCTCGACGCCGATCGTGCCGGCAATCTGCTGCAGGAAATCGTCGTCCCACATCGCGGCCAGCCCGATGGCCTGCGGAAACACCGTGGCCGGTCCGGCGCGGGCCACGCCATGCAGGGCTTCGCTCCACCAGTCGTATGGCGGAATGCCGAGGCGCGGCACGCCGGGCGAAGTATTGCGCATCAGGCTCGCCTTCTCGTCGAGCGTGAGCCGGGCGACGAGATCGCTGGCGCGCGCCTCGAGCGGTTGGGCGGGGTCGAGGTAGGGAAGGGGTGCGGTCGGCGCGCCCAACAAGGGCGAGGCGGCGGCGAGGAACGCGCCGCGAAAGAGCAGTCCGGGCAAGGAGCGCATGATCGCCTACTTTCGCCAAAAAGCGCGGGAAGGAAACCATGAACCGTGCACAACGCGATGCGCCTCCTTCACCGGGCCGGTGGAGCCCGCGAGGCGTCGCGGCCCGCTGACTGATGCCGGCTGCCGGATTACGTTGAATCGACCAGGAGATTCGCCATGCTCCGAAAATTCCCGGCGCGGGTGTCGTCGGGAGCCCCGTTTTCAAGCTGAAGAATCTGGCAATGAGCACCGATGTAATCCCGCAAATGGTCTTGATGGTGGACGATTCTGACGAGGTCCGGCAGATGCTCGGCTCGTTGCTCACCAACGAGGGCTACCTCGTGCAGCAGGCCGCCAGCGGCGCCGAGGCGATCAAGGCGACGGAAGTCACCGTGCCCGATCTGGTCCTCCTCGACATCAAGATGCCCGGAACGAACGGCTATGAAGTGTGCCGGCGCCTGAAGGCGGCGGAAAGGACGCGGGACGTCCCGATTGTGTTTCTCAGCGGCCTGGTCGAAATCGGGGAGAAGGCCCGGGCTTTCGCTGCTGGCGGCGTCGATTATCTGACGAAGCCCTTTGAAATCCAGGAAGTACTGGCGCGGGTGAGGACCCATCTGGTGCTCCGCCAAACGCAGGCGAATCTCCAGGAACTCAACCGGCATCTCGGGCAACGTGTGGCCGACCAAACCAAGGACTTGAGGGAGGCCAATCAAAAGCTCCAGGAGGAAATGAGGGAGCGCCGGTTGATCGAGGCTGCCCTCCGGGAGGAGCAGGAGAAGTTGCACAACCTGAATGCGAGTCTGGAGCAGCGCGTGGAAGAACGCACCCGGGAGCTGGAGTCCGCCCGGGAAGACGCGTTGAGCATGATGCGGGACGCGGATCGAAGCCGGCAAAAAACCGAGGAGGCGCTGAAGAAACTGGAGGTGTCCACGCGCCGGCTCAAGCGCCTCGAAGAAACCCGCGATAATCTCACCCACATGCTCGTGCATGATCTGCGTTCGCCGCTGGGCACGGTCCGCATGGCGATCGAATTGCTCCGGTTACCGGACTTCAATCCCGGCCCGAAAAGGAAGGACATTCTGGACGACGCGTACCTGGCGTGCACCACGCTGATCGAGATGGTGACGCAGTTGCTGGACATCAACCGCCTGGAGACGGATCAAATGCCGCTCCGGAAGACCGATTGCGATCTGGTCGCGGTGGCGCGGAAGGCGCTGGAGTCGGTGGCGCCGCTGGTGGGCGACCGCCGGGTGACCCTGGACGGGCCGGCCGCGCTGGTCGTACGGTGCGATGAAAGCGTGCTGCAACGCATCCTCGGCAATCTTCTGGGCAATGCGCTGAAATTCACCCCGGCCGGGGGGAAAATCAAGATCGTGGTGACGCGCGGGACGGACGAGGCGAGGCTGGTGGTGTCCGACAGCGGGCCCGGCATCCCGCAGGAGTTCCACGAGAAGATTTTCGAGAAGTATTTTCAGATCGAGGACGACCGGCGCAGCCGGGGCACAGGGCTTGGGCTGACCTTCTGCAAACTGGCGGTGGAGGCGCACGGCGGCCGCATCGGCGTGGACGACACGCCGGGGCCCGGCTGCAGCTTCTGGTTCACGCTGCCGTTGGACATCCGGCAGTAGGGACGGAGCCAGCCAGGATACCTCATCGCCAGGCGCCCGCCAGGGGCCGCTCCAGTTAGAACCGCACGACGAACTGCGCCGCGATGAGGTGCGTGTAATCGCGCGGACTGTTATCCTCGTGCTGGAGGTTGTATTGCAGCTTCAACTGCGTATGCGGCGTGAAGCGGTATTCCGGACCGATATCGATCCGCCAGATATTCCGGCCCCAGGGCACCATTGCGCCGGCGGCATCGGGCACGGTGCTGAAGCGTTGCTGGTTCCAGCGCAGCGCGCCGAAGAATTGCGGGGTGAATTTGTACCGGGCCTCGAGGTAATAGGCGAAGGTGTCCATCTGCCCGACCAGGGGGACCGCAAAGCGCGCTTCGTAGCACTCCGCCCAAAACTGCACGTGATGCCAGGCGAACCCGACATCCTGCCCAAGAACAGTCTCGCGATAGTCCCCGAGGGTGTAGCCCGGCGCGAGCGTCGGACCGGCCGCGGGGCGGAGGTAGGTCCCGGTGCTGGCCGAGAAGCCGAAGTTCCACCTCTCGTCCGGGCGGTAACCGATGCGGCCGCTCCAGGTCGGGTGCTGCCACTGGGTTTGGGTGACGTCCCAGGTTTCGGGCCGCGAAGACAGCGATGCATTCTTCAGTTCGGCGGCGAAATCCAGTTTTCCGATGATCCCCGAGACGGCGGCGCCGGTGGCATAGCTCGGTCCCCAGATGATCGGAAGGCGGCGGTATTTGTCGTCGTCGCCACCGGCGCTGAGCGGACTGGGGGTGACATGGGACCACACGAGGAGCATCGCGGCCGAGCCGGCCGCCTGAATGTCCCAGATGCCCGTGAGGTTCTCGTAGGGCAGCGGCGCGGTGATGAAGGGGTTATCCCACGAATCGTGCCGCTCGACCCAGTTGCCGACGACCGTCGCGAATTTGCCGAGCTGGAAGTTGAGGCGCCCGTCAGTCCAGGGCGTGAAGCGGACCGCGTATTCTTCGAGCCGCAGTTGCGCGCCATCATCGCTGGGATCGAAGGTCCGGTCGGCCCGGCCCTGCGCAAACAGGTAGACCCGCGGTCCCAGTTGCGCATCGAGGGAGAGACTCAGGCGCGGGTTGAAGAGATCGCGTCCGCTGGAGAAGATCAGGCCGGGCGCGGGCAGGGCGGACTGGTAGTACTCCAGATCGACGGTCCCGCTCAGCCGGGCGCGCACCGCGTCGTGCCAGCCGGAGACGGTCAGCGCGTCGTCGACGGCATCAAGAAAATCGTCGGCGCCGAACGCGCGGAACGTCGTGAGTGCCAGCACAGCGCAGCCGATGAATCCCGCGGCTTTCATGCGATGGCGCTCACCGTGGTGGAGGCGCCGCTGGCGAGCCGGAAGCGGACCTCAAATTCCGTCCAGGCCTCATCGGAGCACGTGAGGCGTAATTCGCCATGGTGCAGCCGGGCGAGTTCGCGCGCGAGGTTGAGGCCCAGTCCGTGCCCGGGGATGTCCTCGCCCGCGGTGCCGCGGTGGAAACGCTCAAAAATATGCAGTTGGGCCTGACGGGGAATGGGCGGACCGGTGTTGCCGACCGTGAGGACCGCCCACCCGCCTTCGCTGCGCGCCGCGAGGCGGATCCGGCCGCCGGGACGATTGTATTTTCGCGCGTTTTCCAGCAGATTCTGCAGGATCAAGGTGAGGTAACGTTCTTCCCCGGCCACGAGAAGCGCGGGCGGGACCTCCGTCTCGACCGCGAGGTCGGCGTAATCCGGCAGGGCGCCGAGATCATCGATCCAGGCATCAATCAGCGGCTTGAGGTCGATGGAACGGAAATCGATCTGCAGGCGTCCGGCATCCATCCGGGAAAGCAACAAAAGGTCTTCGATCACGCTGGTGAGCCGGAAGGTCTGGTGGATGAGCGCGGAGAGGTCCGCGCGCATCTCGGCGGAGACGGTCTCGCCGGCGAGCAGTTCCTCGAGGCCGGCGCGCAGGACGGTCACCGGCGTCTTAAGCTGGTGGGAGGCGTCGGCGGAAAACCGGGCGGAGCGCTGGAGTTCTTCGCTGGTCAACCCGAGGGCGGCTTCGGCTCGCGCCCGCTGAGCGCGGTTTTCCTCCGAATCCACCGCGAGCTTCACGACTGGAACCGACAGGCGGGCGGAGAGGAAATTGCTGGCGGCGAGTCCGCCGAGCATGAGCAGGATGCCGGCGCCGGCGAACTGCCAGCGCAGCCGCCGCTGCCGGGCGAGTGAATCGGCCAGCGGATAAACGCAGACTTCATCGGCCGGCGCGTAAACCGAGCCGGGATTGATGAGCTTGTAGAAGAGAAGACACGGCATGCCGTTGACCTGCACCGCGAGATCCCCTTCCGCCCCGACCGGGGTGGCCAGGGCCCGCGCCAACCGGCCCGCCAGCGCCGCGGCCGCGGAGCCATCGAGCGCGGGAAGGTGCAGCGCGCCGTCCAGCCAGATGCCGCTCTGGATGCCCGCGCCGGATTGCGCCCGGCCCAGTTCGAACGGCTTGAATCCGAGCACGAGCGCCGCGATGACGGCGCCGGTCTCGGTGGAGGTTATGGGCAGGGCGATGATTTCGTCGACCGTCTGGTCCTGCCCGGCGACCTGCCGGGACAGATAACCCACCTGAGGTCTGGCCGGCACGGACGCCATCGCCAGCCGGGACTCCTCCGCCGGGGAGAGAGGACCGACGTCATTCTCCGCCGGCGGCGCAATCACGGCCCCGCTGGCGTCCAGGAAGCGATAGAACGTCGCGTGAAAAGCATCCGCCGGCGAATCGGTGGCCAGTCCCCCGGCGCCCTCCATGACGTCCGACAGTTCATCGCGGGCGCTCGGATAAAGCAGATCGAGCGCATTGTCCTCCAAGGCGGCGTGGAGGCGCGGCTTGCGCGCCAGCGTCCGGCAACGTTCGGCCAGCGCGGCGTGGCGTACGTCCTGGACGGCGTGCAACGACGCAAGTTCGCCGTGGAACTCCTGCTCCAGCTCGCGCTTCGCATTGGCCGCCACGTTCCGCTGCGCAAGAAACAGGCCCGCGGCCGTGACCGCCGACACGACGAGCATCATGGCCAGCAGCAGCTTGGTGCGAAAGCCCGCGATTCCGGGCGACCTCGGCTCTGCCGGGACGGTCATGGAAAATCCACGCGGAGCGTCCCGCCGTCCAGCAAGTCGACCGGGCGTTCCTGGGTCGTCTTGCTGTCCAGCCACACTTTGAGCGTATGGTGGCCGGCGGGCAGCCCGGCCAGGCGATAGTGACCCGCGGTGTCGGTGATGACAAAGTACGGCGTGTCCACGACCAGAATGAGTCCGCGCATGTGCTCATGGATGTCGCACCGCAGCACGACCAACCCGGGCACATCAAACAACTGCGAGGGGATCGGCCGCTCGTCGGAGCGATACCGGCCCAGGTCGAAGCGCTTGGCCGGGGAATAGGAGAAGATGTTGTGATAGGTGTCGTCGAAATTGGGGAACTCGACCCTGGTTCCCGCCTGGACCGGCAACAGCATGGGAACGAACGCCAATCCCTGCTGGGCCATCCGGGCGGTGGCGGCCGGCGGCGTTTTCGGAAATGATCCCTCCAGGTAGACCACCGCGAGGGGAGGATTCGTGGAGAGAACGCCTCCTTCCGTCACGATCTGGTACCGCTTGTTCATCACCGGGGCGGCGTGCGACCGCGGAAGCGTGACCTGGCCCTCGATCAGCGCCCCGGCACACGACGAGTCCGGCAGAGCGGCCAGGATCAGAACCAGGGGGAGGAGAATAAAACGCGACATGGGGGGAGAAGTTGACCTGGGGTGACCGGGCCGGACGGCGCAGTCGGGACCCGCCCGGGCGGGAATCCGGCGCGATCAGGCGGACGCGCGAATGGTGTAGCCGATATAACGAAGGGTGTGAATCAGCGGGGCGGTGAAACCGGAGTCCACCTTCTTGCGCAGCCGGGTGATGAAGATCTCCACGGTGCGCGTGTCGTATTCGTGTTCCCGGCGCCAGACGCGTTCGCAGAGCTCCGTGCGCGA
>DASRKV010000200.1:0-3874 GCA_035648795.1 Opitutaceae bacterium | reverse complement strand
TCGTGGCGCTTGATGAGTCCACCCGTTGCCAGCCGGACCGCGCCAGGGTCGCGCGCTATCGCGAACTCCAGGCGTTGCAGGACCAGCTTAGCCTCGCCCTGCGCCCGATCTTCCCGATGCAGCGGAAACTGGCGAAGGCCTGAGGTCAGGCCCGGAGAAAGATCGCCTGTTAACAGGCTCCACCAATTTCGGCGGAGCACCGGTTGGAGTTTGCTGGCAGGCGATTCTCCGGCAATTCCGCCGGCGGGGCGTCGGACCTCATCGTTGCAGCCAATGCCAGCCATCAGGTTTTTCGATTAACAGCCTCTCGGTGCACCGCCTATACTCTCCCGCGCCACCATGCGGATCGAGAAATGGTACCTTGACAGCATAACCCCCGACGGAGCGGGCCTCATCGCCTACGCTGCTCGCTTCAATCTTGGGCCGTTTTCGGCGGGATGCTCCGAAGGGCTGGAGTGGCGCGCCGACAGCCCATCGGTCCGCAGCGGCATCGCGCTCGGCGGTCGTCTGCCCACCGTCACTTCCGACGAAATCCGATGGGGAAACCGGACGCTCGGCATCGCGGGGAGATGGCAGTCAAAATCCAGCGCCATTCCATCCGTGATTCTGCACGAAGAACCCGCGGGACAGATCGAATGGACCTGCTGGTGCCCGGCCGCGCCAACCATGATCGAGGCCGGTCGCGAGCACCGCGATGGATTCGGTTACGCCGAACGACTGGTGCTCACCTTGCCGCTGCGAAAGCTGCCGATTCGCGAGCTCCGCTGGGGCCGATTCATCGCCGCGGGACAATCCTGCATCTGGATCCGATGGCAGGGTTCGGTGGACCGGAATTGGTGTTTCCATAACGGCTGCATCGTCCAGGCGACGATGCCCGACCTCCATCTGCTGACCTGGCCCGACCATCAGCTCCACCTCGATCCCGGGATCGTGCTCCGGACCGGCCGCATCTCCGACACCGCGCTCAACGTTGCCGGTCCGCTGCGCTGGCTCCTGCCCGCCTCCGTGCGAAACATCCAGGAGACCAAATGGTGCAGCCGCGGCGTCTTGACTGACGCCAACGGCACCCGGCACGACGGCTGGACCATCCATGAGGTGGCGATCCTCCGATGAAAGCACTCCTCGCCAAGATCCTCTACGGCCTCGCGTTCGCCGTCGCGCTACCGGCGCTGCTTCTCCTCTGGGCGCAGGCCCTCGACGCGAAATACCCGGCGCTTTCACGCATCGGAAGCTGGCAGGCGGGCGTGCCGCTGGTCCTGACCGGCGCCGCCTTGATCCTGCGCGCGACTTGGGACCTGTGGCAACTGGGGGGCGGCCTGCCGATGAACGCGTTCCCTCCCAAGCGCCATGTCGCCCATGGGCTCTACGGCTGGCTTCCCCACCCGATCTACGTCGGCTTTGCCTTCATCATGCTCGGAGGGTTTATCGTGCTCCGCCGGCCGGCCGGCGTCTGGATCGTCTCACCCGTCCTCTGGATCGGCACGACGGCGCTCGTCGTGGGCTACGAACGGCTCGCCCTGCGCCGGCTGTTCGGCGATTCACTGCCCCGTCCGCGCCTCGCTCTGCCGCCGTCCGTTCCGGAACCGCCGCGATGGTGGCATCGCGCCGCCGCCTACGTCCTCGTCTTCGGGCCGTGGCTGGTGGCTTACGAAGGAATCGCGCGCCTCTTGCGCAGCCAGACCGGCGGGGAGACCTATCTGACGATCGAACTGGGCTGGCGGCCGGTCGAATGGACGGTCGCGCTGTACGCCGGCGCATACGCCTGGGTGACGTTGGCGCCGCTGGCGGCGACCTCGCAGGCCACGTTGCGGCAGTTTATTCGCGACGGCTGGGTGGGGTCCGCGTTCATCTTCTGGTGCTTCCTCGTGTTTCCCTTGAGCGCGACCCCGCGGCCATTCGGCGCCACGAACTGGCTCGGCCACCTGCTGGAACTCGATCGCGTCCGCGACACCGCCTTCTGCGCGTTCCCATCGTTTCACGTTTTCTGGCCGTTCCTCGCCGCCCGGCTGTGGGCCGGACGACTGCCCGCCGTGGTTTCCTACGGTCTCGCGACATTGATGGCGGCAAGTTGCGTGACCACCGGCATGCATTCGCTGGTCGACGTCCTCGCGGGGTTCGGCGTATTCGTCGCGGTGAACCGCCTCGACGACGGATGGCGGGCGCTGCTCCGGCAGACCGAACGGGTGGCGAATTCTTGGCGCGACTGGCGCGTGGGACGCGTTCGCATCATCAACCATGGCGGCTACGTCGGCGCCGCGGCCGCCGGCGGATTGTGGTTGGTGGGAATCCTGACCGGCGAAAGTCATGCCGGCGAGATCATGGTCGTGGCCTTCTGCGGCCTGTTCGGCGCCGGCATCTGGGCGCAATGGCTGGAGTCGTCTTCGGGACTCTCCCGGCCGTTCGGATACTACGGCGGCATTTTCGGCGGATGCCTCGGCGCGTTGATCGTGCAGTTCTGGCGCGGGGACGGGTGGCTGTTATTCGGTGCTTTCGCCGCCGCCTCCCCATTGATCCAGGGCATGGGGCGGCTGCGCTGCCTCGTGCAGGGATGCTGCCATGGCCGCCCTTGTCCGGATACGTTCGGCATCCGGTATCGCCAGCCGCTCTCGCGGGTCTGCAAGATGGCGCACTGGGCGGGCCAGACGGTTTATCCAACCCCGCTGTATTCGATCATCGGCAATGGGATCATCCAGGGCCTGGTGCTCCGGCTGTGGACCTTGGGAGCGCCGCTCGGCCTGGTGGCGGGCGCGTATCTCATCCTGAGCGCCTGCGCTCGGTTCATGGAGGAGGGATATCGCGGTGAGCCGCAGACGGTGCGGTTCGGCGGGCTGGCGATTTATCAATGGCTGGCGCTGCTGTTTGTGATCGCGGGCGCGGTATCCATGGTGCTGCGCGGACCGTCCGCGCCGCCGATCGAGCCCCTGACGTTTTTGCCGCTGCTTTACGCACTTCCGTTCGGGCTGCTGGTTTGGTTCGCGATGGGCGTCGATTTCCCGGAGTCGAACCGCCGTTTTTCACGCCTCGCGTGAGGCGGCCGGCATGAAGCGCGCCGGGCGGCAGATTCCGCTGCTTGCACCCAGCCTCTCTTCCACGTAGTTTTTGCGGTCAAATGACTTTCCTCGGACTTGGCGACCGCGCCTGGCTGTGGCTGGCGTCCGCCTGCTACTTGATCGGTTTCCTCCTCGGCACCGCGGCGCTGCTGCGCGACCGCCGGCAGTCGCGGCTGGTCATCTATGCAATTGTCGGCGGCGGGTTCATCCTGCAGACGCTCGGGCTCTACCTGCGCGGCCAGGCGGTCAAGGGATGCCCGATCGGCAACACGTTTGAGATCTTCCAATTCACCGCCTGGTCGGCGATCTCGCTTTACCTGGTTGTCGGAGCCACGTTTCGGCTGAGTCTCCTCGGCTATTTCACCTCGTGTCTGTCGGCGGTGCTCACGTTGCTTTCGCTCGCCAATCCGGTCTGGGATGCCACCCGGCACATCGCCGCGTTTGGCGGCAACGCCTGGGTCGAATTTCACGCCGCCCTCGCGCTGTTCAGCTACGGCGTCTTCGCCCTGCTTGCCCTCACCTCGCTCATGTACCTGCTGCAAACCTACAGTCTGAAGCACAAGCACCTGCGCGGACTGTTTTCGTTCCTGCCATCCATCCTCGAGCTGGATCACATCAGTCTGCGGTTGCTGGTTGCCGGAGTGGTGTTGATGACCTGGTCGCTGGCGCTCGGCTCCGTCCATTGGGCGCAGGATCTCTCCAGCGTCGACCTGACAAAACTGCTGGTGACCGCCGGGGTGTGGTTCGCCTATGCGGTGGCCATGATCCTCCGCCTTTGGAGCAAACTCGTTTCGCAGCGCCTGGCCTGGGCCTGCGTGGCGTTG
>DASRKV010000199.1:0-13308 GCA_035648795.1 Opitutaceae bacterium | reverse complement strand
AAATCTGCCCGACCGAGAGATAGTTCGCGGCTCGCCAATACGCATCCATCTTCTGCAGCAGTTCCGGAGGAAGCGTCTTTTCTTTGGATTTCATATTTCAAATTCCTTCGTTCATGCGCCCAGTCCGAGGGCGCGGCACACCGACCTGGCGATCATCAGTTCTTCGTCCGTTCGGATGACGCGAACCGTGGCCCGGCTGGCATCCGTGGAAATCACCGCCGCATTCTTGGCGTTGCGCGTCTCGTCCAGTTCGATCCCGAGGAAGCCGAGTCCTGCGCAGATGCGGGCGCGCACGGGCGGCGCGTTTTCGCCGATGCCGCCGGCGAAGACCAACGTGTCGAGTCCGCCGAGCGCTGCCGTATAAGCTCCGATCCATTTCTTTGCCTGATAGCAAAACAGCGCCACCGCTTCCGCCGCCCGCACGTCATCGGCTTCCTGCGTGAGCAACTCCCGCATGTCGGAGCTGGTCTCGGACACGCCGAGCAGCCCGGATTGAAAATTCGCCAGCTCATTGAATTGCTTCGCGCTCATCTTCTCCGTCCGCGACAGGTACCAAACCAGTCCGGGATCCAGGTCTCCCGTGCGGGTGCTCATCACCAATCCTGCCGTCGGCGTGAGACCCATGCTGGTGTCGATGCTTTTGCCGTCGCGCATGGCGGCCAGGCTGGCGCCATTGCCAAGATGCGCGAGGATCACTCGGCCCGTCGTCGCCGCCGGGTCGCCCAGGCGGACGAGTTCCTCCCGCAGGAACTCGTAGGATAGTCCGTGAAAGCCGTACCGGCGCACCCCCGCCGCTTCGTAGCGGCGCGGGATCGGCAACAGTTGGGCCACCCGCGGCATGTCATGATGAAAGGCCGTATCGAAGCAGGCGATCTGCGTCAGGTGCGGGAACCGGCGATGGAAAGCCTCCGTCAACAGGATCTCTTCCGGCAAATGCTCGGGATCAAACGGGCTGAGCTGACGCAACTCCTCGATGATCGCCGGCGTGATCCGCTGCGGTTCCCAGTACTTCGGTCCACCGTGCACCACGCGATGACCCACGGCGGTCAACGCCCCGCGTTCGATTCGTTCCTGAATCCAATCCATCAGCAGGCCCACGGCGGTCCGGTGGTCCGGCGCCGCCACGGGCCGTGAGAAATCATCGGTCTTGTTCAAGCCTTTTGCCGTGAAGCTGCCCTGTGGAAGGCCTATCCCCTCAATCCCTCCTGCGAGCATCCGCACCAGCGATCTGTCTGCTTCAAACAGCGCAAACTTGATGCTCGAGGAACCACCGTTGATCGTCAGGATTGAGTGCATAAACTTGGAATTCCGCTTCAGGAGGGCGGCGGCGGCGGGTTGTCGACCGCGATTGAATAATCCCTGCGCTCCCGGCACTGGGTCTCTTTCCAGAAAAAGGTGAACGCGATCATGGAACCGCCGGGCAGCTTGTCGGCGGGGAGATCGGCGAACCACAACAGGAGCGTGCTGTCATTGGCCGTCTCGACGGTGTTGGTGTTCGCCCAGCCGTCGGCTGACCAGATGACGGTCGCTTCGGCCGAAATGACGATGCGCAAAATCTTTCCCGCGGGCATCCGACGGAGCTGGTGGCGGAGGCTCCAGATCTCGTGCCGGCTCTTGACCGGGTTCGCCACATAGCGTTGGAAGGCCGGCTCGATGCGATCAAAGCAGACCCCGTCGTGGCGGCTGCGCACGAGCGAGACATATTCCGCGTGCGACCAGCACAACGGCATCGCTGCGCCGGTGGGGAGGCCGCGTTTCATGTTGCACCCGGGCAGATCGTCGGCGTCCCAAATTTGTTCGGTGATCATGCCCCCCGCGTTGGCAAACTTTTCCATCGCCGCAATGAACGGCAGGGGATCGTGTCCGGCCGCCAGTTCGTAGTGGCCGCGCTCGCCGGTCAGAATCGGCCACGACCGGCCGACGCCGGTCCCATCGAAAGCGCTGCCGTCATCCTTTTGTCCGTAGCCATCGTAATTGTAGCGGCGCCAGCACGGGCCTTGCGGCAGGTCGCGCTTCAGCACGCGATCGATGACTTCGACCGAATTGCGCACGAGAGGATCGTCCGCCGCGCGAATCCCCAACCGCACCAGGTGCAGAAAATCGCCGCCGACGATATTGCGCGCCGGATGGAGACCTCCGCCATTGGCGACCGCGAGCATCGTCGTGTTTGGATCGGCATGCGGATCGGGCGCCTGAGGATCGGTGGGGTTGATCCGGAGGTAGTGGCGTGGAAAACCTTCCACCAGCTCCCCGCAGGTGGTGACCGTCCATTCTTCAAGATGCGCGGCCAGCCAGTCCGCATACGTCAAAATGAAACCGGCCGTATCGGTTTCCCCGCACTGCCCGGCAAACTCGGCGGCGCAGACCAGGCTGGCAATGACCGTGGCGAGCGTCGAGGGCGAGTAGCCGGAGTTTTCCTCCCACCGTTCCTGGGCAGTGACCGGTCCTTGCAGGATCAGATAGGCCGCGGCCCGGAAAATCACCACGCACGGATCGAACCGGCCAAGCTGGGCTCCGTTGCTGCGCAAACGCCACGCCAGCAAGATGGGAGCGGCAATCTCGTCCAGTTGGAAACCGGGCCAATAAGCGTTGCCATTGATCCAGCTATTCTGGGGGAAACTGCCGTCCGCCCGCTGAATGGTCGCGAGCCAGATCAAGGCGCGCAGCGGCGTGCTCGTCTGGCCGGAGGCCAGCAGAGCCGTCGCGCTCTGCACCAGGTCGCGCGTCCAGACCAGATGATAGCCACCGAGGTCATTGTCGTTCTTCGTCTCCCCCCACGGGATGCTCATCGACGCGACCAGGGCGCCGGCAAACGTTTTGTCTTCGTGGGCGAGCAGAATGCAGCGGCTCAACCGGTAAAGGTGGCCGCCATCTGCCGTGTGTTCGCTAAACTCGCACCGCGGATTGACCACGGTGCGCTGCCATTGGCGGACATAAGCTTCACGATGAACCTCGAACGGCTCCGCCAGCGATTGCAGCAGCTTGGCCGCCGTGCTCTGGCGGCTTCCCCCGAAGGCAATGGCGATGGTGAATTCATCGCAGGCTTGAAGACTGATTTCGCCGGTCAACGCGATGTTGCCGTTTCCGGCGGCGCGAAATTCCCATTCCATCCGGAAATGTTGCATCAAATCCTGCCAGCCGTCGCTGGCGCCGACATAGCCGACGGACCGCCGCGAGAACCCGCTGCTGCAACCCATCACCAAATGGACATCTCCCCGCGCCGCGTGGAGCAGTTGGTGGCCCGCGATTTCTGAACACCAACCGGAGTTGCCGGCGCCGCAACGCGCCAGGTGCGGCGCCAGCAGCGCGTAGAGGCGCAACTTGCCACGCAACGATTCATCGAGCACTTCGACCCGGGTGTGCACGAGCAGCACGGACCGGTGCGGATCGGTCAGCACGTGTTTTATTATCCGGTAACGTCCGTGGCGTTCCGCATTGGTGACACAATAGAAAAGGCAGTCGCGCTCCGGGTATTCGATCCGATGATCCAGGTCCCGCTTCTCCTCGTGGCAGAACGTCGCCCCATCGCTGATGAGGAATTGGAAGTCGCGCGTATTCGGCTGATCGACGTGCGGGTAATAGATCTCGTTGACGATGCCGTGACTGAGGGTGAACCAGAGACGGCAACTGGTATGATAGGCGGTGCCCAGGCCCTCCTTCGCGCTGGAGGTCCAGCGCGGCTCGATGCCGGGTTCGCCGAAAGGGATCGGTTGTGCCGAGGGATTCATGTAGGCCTATTGGGCACGACCGCGGGTCCCCTTGGTCGCCAAGGCAAAGTCGCGCCTGTCATAGTTCAACAAATCGCCAATGCGTTCGACGGTCGTGTCCGCCGCCGGGTACGTGGCGAGAATCTTTGGATCGAGGGCGTAATGTCCCTGGCGCACGAAGATGGTCGTCACCCGCCGCCGCCAGACCTTTTTCACGGCGGCAAGGATGCGCAGTTTGTCGTCCACGAGCACGTAATGATCGGAAGGATAACGCGCTTCCACGTCGGCCAGCTCATGCTCCTTGTGCACGTAGATCAGCGCGTGCCCGCCGACTGCTTCATAAAGTCCGGAGGAGTCCACTTTGCGCGGCTGGAAAACGACGTCGCCGTCCGTCAGAAGAACGGCCGTTCCCCACCGTTTGACGCGCTCGATCACGTCGAGCGAGTTCGGCAGAAGCCGGTTGGCAAAGGGATAGTTGATGAGAAAACGCGACACGGTCAGCAAGCGCAGGTCGTGCGGATGGCCGCTTCGGTAACGCTGCAAAGCGCCCAGATAGTCAGCGTAGCCGAGCTTGGTGCGCAGTCGCTCGAAAATGTCCCAATAATGCCGCGCATCTTTGGGACCGACCTCGCGCTTGAGATGCTGCCGGAGATCGGCGATGACGCGGTCGTTGTCGAGCAACGTGTTGTCCACGTCGAACAGAAAAACAACTTTCGCCCGACCCGGACCTTTGGGAGTTTTCCTTTTCATTCGGTCCCTGGATCTGGCCCTCAAGGTTGGCGCGGCGAAAACGATCTGGCCCAAAGCCGGGCTCCGCCGCGAAAGGCGTTCGCGTTGTCGCCCAGGCGAGCGCCGGGGGGGAGTTTCTTCAGCAGCCTCGCGTTGCCCCCGCCCAGCACGACATAGTCCGCCTCCGTTGCGGCCTGGAGCCGCCGGACGACGTCATTCACCGCGCGACGCCATTTCTTCTTTCCCAGCCGCTTGAGTCCCGCCAGCCCGACGTACGCCTCGTATGTGCGGCCCTTCCGGTAAGGCAGATGCGCCAGTTCCATCGGTTCAAGCACGCCGTCGACGATCATCGCCGAACCCAGGCCGGTGCCCAATCCAAGAAAGAGCATGCGTTTCCCTTCGTAGCTGCCCAGCGCCTGCATCGCCGCGTCGTTGATGATTCTTACCGGGCGGCCGAAAGCCTTCTTGAAGTCAAAGCCAACCCAGCCATGGCCCAGATGACGCGGCTCGCCGACGATGTGCCCGTGCAGCACGGCGCCCGGGTAGCCGATCGTAATGGCGTCGGCCCGCCCGCCGGCGATGACCTTTCGCACCGCCGCGACCATCTTCCGGGCCGTCATTTTCGGGCCGGACGGAATCTCCAGGCGTTTCTTGCCGCCCGTCGCGCGCACCTTCACGTGCGTGCCGCCTACGTCAATGACCAGGATTTTCATTCGACGGATTTCGTTGGGTGATCCTCGCGTCCGGAATATCTCCGGGCGGCCGTTGGGCCCCAACTGCCGGCGGCGTAGTTGGGAAAATCCCGGGCGGGATTGTCCGCCCACACGTCCAGGACGGGCATCAGGAGTTGCCACGCCGCCTCGACCTGATCGGCCCGCATGAACAGCGTCGCGTCGTTGTTCATCACATCCCAGAGCAGCGTCTCGTAGGCGTCGGGCGAGGGCCGCGAGAAGCTCTCGCGATAATTGAAATGCATTTCCACCGGTCGCAACTGCATGGTCGGTCCCGGATATTTCGCCTGGAATCCCAGCACGATGGCTTCCTCGGGCTGGATCGACAGGACGAGCCGGGAGGGATGCCATCCGCGCGTGGCCTCGGGCGGAAAGGTCTGATGCGGCACGTTGCGGAATTGGATGGCAATTTCCGAAAGCTGCGCGGGCAGGCATTTGCCGGTGATGAGATAAAATGGCACCCCTTCCCAGCGCCAGTTGTCCACGAACAGATTCAACGCCGCAAACGTCTCCGTTTTTGAATGACGCGAAACGTTGTCCTCCTGCCGGTAACCGCAGACTCTTCTCCCCGCGATGGTGCCTTTGGCATATTGCCCGCGCACGGCATATTGATGAACCGCGTTGCGCGGAATCCGGCGCACCGCGTGAAGCACATCCAGTTTCTTGTCGCGGAGCTCATCGGCCTCGAACGAGACCATCGGTTCCATCGCCACGAGGCAGAGCAGTTGCATCAAGTGGTTTTGCACCATGTCGCGGAGCGCCCCGGCGTGCTCGTAGTAGCCGCCCCGATGTCCGACGCCCACCGTCTCGGCCACGGTGATGGTCACGTGATCCACGTACCGCCGGTTCCAGATGGGCTCAAAGAGCGGATTGGCAAAGCGGAAGGCGAGAATGTTCTGGACGGTTTCCTTGCCGAGGTAGTGGTCGATGCGGAAAATCTGCGCCTCGTGAAAGCTTTTCGTCAGGGTGAGATTCAGTTCGCGGGCGGAGGCGAGATCATGCCCGATGGGCTTCTCCACGACGATCCGCGTGCGGGCGCGATCCTGATTCAGCCCCGCCCCAGCCAGCAGTCCGGGAATGACCCCCAACATGACCGGCGGCGTGGCCATGTGAAAGATGTGACTGGCTTTGACCCGCCATTGCTTGTCCAGTTGCGCGCATCTCCGGGCGAGCGCGGCATAAGTGGCCGGATCTTTGAAATCTCCCTGCTGATAGGTGATGTGCCGGGCGAAATCGCTCCAGGCCGTGCGGTTCGGCTTTCCCTGGCGCGCGAACCTTTTGACGCCATCGCGCAGGCGTTGGCGCAGGGCCTCGTCCCGCAAGGGGATTCGGTCCACGGCGACAATCGCGAATTGGGTGGGCATCCGTCCGTCGCGCTGCAAATCGAACAGCGACGGGATCAGCTTGCGCCAGGTCAGATCACCCGCCCCGCCAAAGATCACGATGATGGTCGGGGCAAGCCGGTTGGCTTCTGGCTTCCCCGCAACCTGAACGCCCGCATTGAATTCGTGCTTCATCGGTCTGATCTCCTCGAGTGCTGCTGTGTCGGCGTGAAGGGTGCGGCCTGTTGGCGTCTCCGCTGCTCCCACCGGCAGGCGTTCCGCCTCTGCCAGCGGGTCCGACCGCCGGTGAAAATGATTCTAAGGATGCCAGCGATCCAGCGCGCCGCAAATGGCCTCGGAGAATACTTCCCTGGCCCGGCGAGGCTGAAACGCCGGTTGATGTCCATCGATCAGCATACTCCCCCGGCATCGATCGGGAATGGGGTAATACCCTATGAACTGGACACGAGCGGCAAGATCGCGCGGCAGATCGACCCGACTGCGTGACGGCCGCCCGACGGGACCGGGTTTTCGTTTTCGCCTCGTCGATCGGCCGGAAATCTTGCAGCCGCCGTCACTGGCGCCGCCGCCTCATGCCGGCCAGACCCGGTTCGCGGATCCAACCATGCCCGCGTCGGAGAAGGCCCGCCATCGCGATGCTTTCCATCGGGTTATACCCCATACCGGTTCTCCAGAATTCCGGCTATTATTACCCTGTCCAAATAACGGACACCCATGTTCCTCAGGTGAATCCTGCCGTAAACGATCCTCTTGCTGTTCGCATCCAGGGATTGCAGCGGTCCTGTTTCACACGGGCAAACAAAAGAAAGAATAGAGCAATATGAAATCCACCTACTCGCTCGCACTGATGGTAGCTGCGGGCGCTATGTTAGTTACCACCGCGTCACTACGCGCTTCCGGGATGGACGACCGCATCGAGTCATCGGCCAAGAAATCCTACGTGTTCAAAACCTACCTCAAGGACGACGCGATCAACACCGCGTCCAAGAATGGCGTTGTTACCTTGACCGGCACCGTTGCCGAAGCGTCCCATAAGTCGCTGGCTCAAGATACGGTCGAGGGGCTGCCGGGAGTCAAAAGCGTGAACAATCAACTGCAAGTCGCAGGTGAAATCCCCGTCGAACACTCGGACAGCTGGATCAATGTGAAGGTCCGGACCGCGCTCTTGTTCCATCGCAACGTGAGTGTCACCGGGACAAGCATTTCGGTGCAAGATGGCACCGTCAGTTTGCGCGGCGAAGCTTCCAGCCAGGCCCAAAAGGATCTGACCACTGAATACGCCAAAGACGTCGACGGCGTCAAAGACGTGGACAACGAAATGACGATTGCAACGAACCCGGCCATCGCGAGCGAGACCATCGGCACGAAAATCGACGATGCGTCCGTCACCGCCCAGGTCAAGGCGACGTTGCTGTCGCACCGCTCAACGAGTGCCATCAGGACCAAAGTGCAGACCTCGGATGGCGTCGTGACGGTGACCGGCATTGCCAAGAACGCCGCGGAGAAGAGCCTCGTCACCAAGCTCGCCACGGACATCAACGGGGTGAACAGCGTGGTCAACAATATGACCATTGCGGTACCCGCTGCGTCCAATAGCTAAGGCAGCGATCACGGCCGGCCGGCGCGCGGAAGCGTGCCGGCCAGCGGTGGCCCTCCGGCAAATGGAAATGGAAAGAATAATCCAATGTTATATACCATTGCGGTAGTGCTGCTCGTCCTATGGCTGGCCGGTCTGGTGAGCAGTTACACGATGGGCGGTTTCATTCACCTTCTGCTCGTCGTGGCCGTTATCATGGTGCTCCTCCGGTTGATTCAGGGGCGCCGGGTGGTGTGACAGGCAGGAATGAAGCCCGCGAATCAACCGTACGAGCAATCAAGAACTCATTGAAAGGCTGTTATGAATAGAATTGTTTCAATCGCTCTGCTCGTCGGAGGGATTGTGCTCATGATCTTTGGGATCAACGCCACAAACTCTTTCAGCTCCGACGTGTCCAGGTTCTTTTCAGGATCACCCACCGACAAGGCCATTTGGATGCTCATCGGAGGCATCATTGCCACCGTCATTGGTTTGGTGGGAACGTTGTGGGGCCGGGGAAATAAGGTCGATTAGTGCGTGGCCGCGTCAGTGGCTGCCGCGCTGACCGCACGTTAATCGGCGTCGGCCACAGGCAAACCGCCGGTCGTCGCGGTCAAGATTTCGCACTCGTTCCGTTGCGCCGGAGCCGAAGCACCCGGCGGGGCACACACATGGATCACTGAACGCCGTGCGACTCTATCTGATCAATCCCTCCAATCCGCTGGTCAGCATTGTCAACGTCAGCGAAAGCCGGTGGAACCGCTACCGCGTGTGGAAGCCGCTCAGCCTGATGGTGCTCGCGGGTCTGACGCCGCCGGAGTGGGACATCACGATCGTCGACGAGAACCTCGGCGCGCCGGACTACGCCGCCATGCCCCCGCCCGACCTGGTGGGCATCACCGCTTTCACTTCCCAGTCTCCCCGCGCCTACGAGGTGGCTGCCCTCTTCCGGCGTCGAGGCGTGCCCGTCGTGATGGGCGGCATCCACGCCACCATGTGCCGGAACGAAGTCATGGCGCAGGTGGACTCGATTGTCACGGGAGAGGCCGAAGGTGTCTGGGCGGAGGTCCTGGAGGACGTCCGGCATGGCCGCCTGAAAGAAAGCTATGATGGCGGCCTGGCCGAGGTCACCGATCTTGCCCCGGGCCGCCAGGATTTGCTTCCTGCGCGGTATGCCTTTGGCGCGATTCAGACGACCCGCGGTTGTCCCTTGAACTGCAGCTTCTGCAGTGTGACGACGTTCAACGGGGCCCAGTACCGGCAGCGGCCCGTCGCCGATGTCGTGCGTGAATTCCAGTCCATCCGTGAGAAACGGGTGCTGGTGGTGGACGATAATCTCATCGGGACCCGCTCGGATCACATCGCCCGAGCCAAGGATCTGTTTCGCGCCCTGTCCGAGGCCAACTTGCACAAGGAATGGGTCGCGCAGGCGACCATCAACTTCGCCGACGACGAAGAACTCCTGGCGCTGGCTGCCCAGGCGGGATGTCGTGGCGTCTTCATCGGCTTCGAATCCCCCACCCCGGAAGGCCTTCGGGAGCTTGGCAAGAAGATCAATCTGGTGAAGGGCCGAGACTTCCGCGATTCTGTGCGTCGCATCCAGCGGCACAATATCCTGGTCGTGGGTTCTTTCATCATCGGCTTGGACGTCGACGGGCCGGGCATCGGTCGACAGATCGCCGAGGCGGCCAGCCGGTTCGGCTTGGACAATCTCAACACGCTGTTTCTAACGCCTCTGCCCGGAACGCGGCTGTGGGACCAGATGAAATCGGAGGATCGCATCGCCCTTACTGCGTTTCCGGACGATTGGAAATACTACACCCTGACCTTTCCGGTGGCTCGGTATAAGCGCCTGTCGTTGGAAAACGCCATCCAGGAGATGATCTCCTGCGGGCGGAACTTCTATTCCCGGCCGCGCATCCTGCGCCGGGTCTGGCTCAACCTGTGGCATCGCCGCCAGCCGTTGATCAGCCTGGTGGGCAATCTTTCCTACCGAAGCAACATCCGCGTGGACTGCCGGGCCTACGCGAAATTCCAGCGCCAACGGCGCGATGCTTTTCGATTCAAACCAAATCAAGCCGCATGAGGGGCGCCCCACGCTTGACCGGAACAACCGGATCCGTGTTCTGCCGCCCGTGATGGGGAGCGCTGCCAGGATACACCGCCGGTGCCGCCGGGAGCCATGCTTCGTCAGCGGTCACGCAGAAAGCGGAGCTCGGTTTGCAGCCGCTCGATTTCACGCGACAGATGGCAGACCAGTGGGAGCGCGCGCAGGTTCACGCCGTGGTGCCGCCGAAAATGTTCGATGCGACGCACCTCATAGAGGGTGTTGTCGTCGAAAACCGGTTCTGCGCCGGCGTTCGTGCGCGCTTCGCCCAGCAACCCGATCCGGCAGTAATGCTGGAGCAGGTCGGGATGGACTTGGGTAAGGCGGGACGCCACCTCCAACGAATAGAGTGATCGGCCGGTCTCGACCGAACGCACGAGGACAAGACAGTGCTGGGAAAAAACAACGTCGCTCATGGTTTGCTCCGGGGATTGAAAGAGGAAGCACGTGCCAGTTGCTCCCAGAGGGCGTGCTCCGGGGCAGATACGGCCGACGGCGTTTGAATGCGCACCGTGGCATAAAGGTCGCCGCGACCGCCGTCGTCGCGCGGCAGGCCGAGCCCGCGCAGGCGCAGTCGGCTGCCGGCGGCGGTGCCGGGTGGCACCCGGAGGGCGGTGGTGCCGTCCAGCGCTGGTATTTTTGCCTGGACGCCGAGGACGGCCTCCCACGGGGCAAGATCAAGGTCGAAGTAGAGATCCGCCCCTTGGACGCTAAAATCAGGATGGCGCGCGAGGCACACGCGCATGAAGAGATCGCCCGGCGCGCCGCCGCCGTGCCCCGGCCAGCCCTGCCCGGCAAGGCGGATGCGCTGCCCCTCGCGGACGCCAGGCTGAATGCGCACCTGATAGGTGTCCGTGCGTTCGCTATTCCCGTTGTTGCCGGGGCGTCGCAGCGTCACTTTGCGCAGCGAACCACGCAGGGCTTCCTCCAAGGTGACCAGGAGGTCGGCCTCGATGTCCTGGCCCCGAGCGGTGAACGCGGGCTCGTCGCCCGGGCCGGCGGCCGAGCGGCGGAACGAACCGAAGCCTTCGCGTCCGCCGCCAAAAAACCTCTCGAAGAAATCGCTGAAGCCGGTGCCGTCGAATTCGAACGAACCCCCGGTCTCCGTCGACCCGGGGCGGCCCCAGTGACTCTCCTCCGGCGATGACGGGTTGGCGGCCTCCTGCCAGTTTGCGCCCAGTTCGTCGTAACGGCGCCGTTTCTCCGGGTCGCTCAACACCTCGTTGGCTTCGTTGATCTCTTTGAACTTGTCCTCGGCCGTGGCCTTGTTTTGGGCCACGTCGGGATGATAACGTCGCGCGAGTTTGCGGAAAGCCGCTTTGATTTCCTCTGGCGTGGCCGTGCGGGCCACCTCCAGCGTCTCGTAATAGTCCTTGAATTTAATGGCCATGATTTGCGGTCAGGACGCGCGGGAAGCGCGGTGGCATGCGATCCAGATGAAATCGGTCCTGACTTTTCGTCCCGAGGGCACTGGACGTAATCTGGCCCGCGCGGCCGCGGCGCGCAACTCCTCCGCCGGGATGCCGCGCGACCGCCGGCTACCAGGGCTTTTGCGACCAGCGGTAGCCGAACCCCGCGAGGAAAATGTCCGAATCGCGGTTATAGTTGCTGGTGACACGGTCCCAAATGAGGCGCGCGACCCATTGTTCGGAGAGTCGCATGGCAAAGGTGAGCGATACCAGCGGCGCGATCGCCGCGGGGCTCCGGGGATTGCCTTCGCGCGGGTGCTTCCGATCAATATAGACATAGGGGCCGGCGCCGAAGCCGAGGCTGATCCGTTCGTCAAAGAAGCTGTTGACGGCCCATGCTTGCGCGGTGACGCCGCTGCGCCGGACGATTTTCGGATCGCCCTCGTAAATCAGCGACGCGGTGCCGTCAACATGGCTGGCCAGGCCGCGGCGGTACTCGACGGCGCCGGCGAGCGCCTTTTGGCTGAACAGCGTGTTCACGACGCTCTGGCCGCCGAAAATGGTGACCTCGTTTTCGGTGACATAGGCTTTCTCGTCCAGCGCGTCGCCGAGCTTCCCGGGCGTCGGTTTCTTCTCGCGACCGAGCCAAATCCCCACGCCCACCGCCGCCGTGGTCACCGTGATGTCATGCGCCGGATTGATGCGATTCACCATGAACCGGTAATAGGTGCGGTTGGAAAAATAGCCCGTCGCGGAAATGCTGTAGATCGGGGCCGTGCCATGCACGTCGGCCGAATCGCCGCCGGACAGGGATTGCGTGTCGTAAAAGTCATAGACGCCGGCGCCGAAAGAAATCGCGAACTTGTCCTGAAACATCGGCAGGTTGCCCCACAACTCCGCGGCATTGCCGTCGCGGTGATGGCCGGGCAGGTGACCTTCGTTGATATAGGCAAACGATCCGGCGAAATACCGGTAGAAGTCCTGCCGGTAGTCGACCTGCCAGGTGCCGCTGAATTTACCGAAGTTTTCCTTCGTCGTAAAACCGCCGAGCAACGTCAGCTCTTGCGCTCCGAGGTTAAGGCCGGCGCACAACAGCGCGAGCGCGGGCAGTTTCCAAATGAGGAGGGACGGTTTCATGGAATGGGTGTTGCAATCGACTTGGTCGACTATCTTTCGCGGTGCGAGTCGACGTTCAGCAAGATGTTTGGATGTCTTCCCGGTGCCGGATGCGATCGCCGGCCGGCTGGAGGCTGGGAGGCGCCGTCAGATTGATCGGCGGTTGTTCTTCGCGATGACGCTGAATTCGCTGCGCCGGGCGCGCGGCGTCATCGGCGGGCCAACTCTTCCGGCGTCGCCAGTTCGTAGCTGATCTTGCCTTCGGCGATCTCACGCAGCGCGGTATCCTCCGCGGTGAGCTTCTCCAGCGACTCGACGAGCGGCCGGCTGCCGCGTCTGAGCTGCTTGACGCGCCGCGAGACGACGTTGATCAGGATGTTCGGGTCGTCGATGATCTTCAGAGCGTTTTTCAGGTAATCGTCTTTCATGAAAGTTTGGGTTGGCGATCTGTTCTCAGGCCTTTTCCTCACGGGCCTTGGCGAGCGCGCTCTGCAGGTTCACCCAGGAAGTGACGAGGTTCGACTTGATCGTTTCCCAAGTCTCGGCGCTCGCGTTGTCGAGGGCGGAGGTCTTGTCTTTGAAATCGGCCG
>DASRKV010000198.1:0-4395 GCA_035648795.1 Opitutaceae bacterium | reverse complement strand
GCGCGCACGTCGACCACCACCTGGCCGGGGCCGGCCTTGGGATCGGGCCGCTCGACCTGCTTCAGGTCGTCGACCGACTTGCACCCGGGGGGCATGACGTAGGCTTTCATTGGCGGCGTTCTTCCTGGAGATGGCGGTTGGGGCCCTTGCAGGGATAGGAAAACGGACTACTCACTCCAAAGTCGCCTGGCGCCTTCGATCATGCTCCGCTCTGGTAATGCCTTCGATGAACCAAAGCCATTGATCACAACGTCTTTTCCAACGATGCCATATCAATGACAAAGCGGTATTTCACGTCGTTCTTCACCAGGCGGTCGTAGGCCTCATTGATTTTCTGGATGGGAATGAGTTCAATGTCGGAAGTGATGTTGTGGTGGCCGCAGAAATCCAGCATTTCCTGAGTTTCTTTGATGCCGCCGATGAGGGAGCCGCTGAAATTGCGCCGGCCAAAGATGAGGCTGCCGACCTGAACGGAAAGCGGCTCGGCGGGCACGCCGACTTGCGTGAGGGTGCCGTCGCGTCTCAAGAGAACGAGGTAGGCGTTGATGTCGTGTTGCGCGGCCACGGCGTCGAGAATGAAATGGAAACTGTTGAGATGTTTCTTCATTTCCTCTTCGTTCTTGGAAAGGACGACTTCATCCGCGCCGAGCCGCAAGGCATCGTTAATTTTGTTCGGCGAGGTGGTAAAAACCACCACGTGCGCGCCGAAAGCCTTCGCCAATTTCACCCCCATGTGCCCAAGTCCGCCGAGTCCCACGACGCCAACTTTCTGGCCTTTGGCAACTTTGTTGTAGCGCAAAGGGGAATAAGTGGTGATGCCAGCGCAGAGGAGCGGGGCGGCGGCGGCGAGATTCAAATTCTTCGGGACGTGCAGCACAAAGGCTTCATCCACGACAACGCTGTCGGAATATCCGCCGTAGGTCATGCCGTCGGTGTGTTTGTCCGGGGAGTTGTAGGTGAAGGTCGCGCCTTTTTCGCAGAATTGTTCGAGGTCGTCCCTGCAGTTTTCACAAGTGCGGCAGGAATCCACCATGCAACCGACGGCGGCGATGTCGCCTTCCTTGAATTTCTTGACGTGCGCGCCGACTTTCACGGCGCGTCCGATGATTTCGTGACCGGGCACGCAGGGATAGGTTGTGCCATGCCATTCGTTGCGGGCGATATGCACGTCCGTGTGACAAACGCCGCAATATAGAATCTGGATTTGCACATCGTGCGCGCCGGGATCACGACGTTGAAAGTTGAAGGGCGCGAGCGGCGTCGTGGCGTTTTGTGCTGCGTAAGAATTGGTTTTCATAAGATTGGTGAGTGGCGAGTCGAGAGCAGGGGCAAGCCGCGATGACCGTGGTGGTGTTGCAGGGTCGTTGCACTTGGAGCAGGTAGCGGCGGCAATGTGTCGCCTCGGTTTCCAGCCAGTGCCGCACGTCGTGCCATTGCAGCGAACCCTGGTTCACCTATCCTTGAGCTGCTCCATCAGGCGGTTAATGCTGCGCAAATCGCGGCGCGAGGCGGCGGTGGCCGCCCGGCGCTCACGGTGCCGCCGGCGCGGCCTTTCTCAGATCGGCTTCAACATGGATGACGACCTCCACGCTGTTGCCGATCATGCCTTGGTCCGCCGCGATGTCGAAATCGCGCCGGTCCAGCGTGGTCGAGACCTCCCACCCGGAGATCGCGGCCCCCTTCAGGCCCGGGCCAAAGCCCAGCGACGTGACCTTGAGCACGACTTCCTTCGCCACGCTCTTGATCGTGAGATCGCCCGTGACGGCGTAGGTGTCGCCGCCGGTGTTTTTCCACGCCTTGCTCTTGAAGATCATGGCTGGAAATTTGGGGGCGGCGAAGAAATTGGCGGAGCGCAGATCGTCGTCGCGCATGCGCGTGTTCGTGGTGATGCTGGCCACTTCAATGACGGCCTCGACGGTGCTGTTTTCGAGGTGGTCGCGATCCACGACGACCGCACCCTTCACCTTGCTGAAAAAGCCGGGTACCTGGGTGAAAAAGTGCCGGACAGTGAAGCCGACCCAGGTGTGCACGGGGTCGATGTCGTAGGTTTCGACGGCGGCATGGGCGGACACAAGCAAGCCGAGCGCAAAGCCGGCGAAGACAAGGGCGAGTCTGGAATGTTTCATGGGAGCCTGTCGGCTGTTCGGGGTGCAGGGCGATCATGCCCCGCGAACGCAAGGGTCGCCATGGGGTCTTGCCCTACCGCGCCCTCCCTGGCGTTGAACCGCGGCGCGACCGGTCACCGCATTTGCCTGGGTCGGGGCTTTGGACAGCCGTCCTGAAAAACGTCCCTCGCGGGCTGTTGGACGCGATTGTCGGCGGTCGTCCGGCCCGCGCAGCCTCCGGGCAATCAGCCGTTGGTTCACAACGCAGCGGCGGCCAAGGGCGGCAGCTCGATCCGCTGCCGGTGGCCAAAGTCCGTCAGGAACTTTTGCAGCCAGGGGCGCGTGCAGCTGAAGGCGGTTGCGCGAAGGAATTTTTTGTCCCGCTCGGTTTCCACTACGTAGTTTTCGATCCTGATGGTGATGGGCGTGGGCTCGCCGTCGAGCAGGCAGGAGACTTCCACCGTTTTCCGGCGGGAGTCGATCTTCAGGTCCTGCACCCTGCCATAGCGGGCGATCAGTTTGTTGGCCCAGACCTGGGCGGCCCGACTGGCCAGGGCATCTTTGGCGGCATTGAACATCGTGCGGGGGCTGGTTCGTGGCGGCCGTTTAGCGCGTGTACTTCTTACGGCTCTTGTAGTCCGAAACAAAGATGCTGATCACGAGCCAGAAGCTCCCGGCCGCAGCCGCGACGAAGCAAAGAATGCCGAGCCCGGAGTAGCCGAAAAGCCGGAAACGGGTCTCCACGCGCATCAGCAGCGATGCGCCGACGATCAGGCCGGCCAACACGACGCCCATCGTGATGCGGTTCGCGATCTTTTGCATGCCGTCCATCACCATTTTGGCGTCGGTGGCCTTTACCTTCACCTCCACCTCGGAGTTGGTGATCGCGTCCATAATCCGGTTGAGCCGGGAAGGCAGTCCCACCGTGAAATCCTTCATCTCGAGCAGCGTACTATAAACGCTGCCCTGCGTGAGATCTTTGCGCATGCGCCGGGCCATCAGCTCGGCGACATTGCGGCGGATGGAGGCGTTGGTATCAAACGTCGGATCGAGGACCCGGCCGATCTCATCCAGTTGCAGCATGGTTTTCCCGAGCAACACCAGTTCGCTGGGAACAATGAGCCCGTTTTCCTGGGCGATGCCGCTCACTTCGAGGAGGGAGCGGCCAACGTTGAGCTGCTCCAATCCCTGGTCCCGCCGGAGCGCCACCAGCTGCGTGATGCGCCGGCGAAACTCGGGTGCCGCAAATTCCTCCAGTTTCTCGCTCATCCGGATGGCAGTTTCAGCGGCGGCCTCCCCGTTTCCTTCGCTGATGGCCAGCAGGATTTTCAAGAGATTCTCCTGCATGACGGGCGCCGTGTGGCCGACCATCCCGAGGTCGATGAGGGCGATGCGCCCGTCGTTCGTGACGAAGACGTTGCCCGGGTGCGGGTCGGCATGAAACAATCCGTCCACGAGTACCTGCTGCAGGTAGGCCTTGAACAACTCCTCGGCCAGCGGCGCACCCTTCAGGTCGCGCAGGGCCAGCGGGCCGAGCGCGGTAATCTTCTGCCCCTCCACTTCCTCCATGGTCAGGATCGACCGCGTGTAGTAGTCCGGCACGGGCTGCGGCACCTGAATGAGTTTGAATTCCTTCAGATTTTTGCCGAGCGCGATGAGGTTGTGCGCCTCGCGCTCGTAATTGAGCTCCTGCTGGATCGTCAGGCGGAACTGCTCGATGATGACGAGAAAGCGGTGGCGCCGGCCCAGCGCGGTGTGGCCGTCGAGGAAGGCGGCAATTTGCTCCAGCACCTCGAAGTCCTCGGCGATCTGCTGGCGGATGTTCGGGCGCTGCACCTTCACGACCACGGCCCGGCCGTCCCGCAATGCCCCGCGATGCACCTGCCCCAACGAGGCGGCGGCCACCGGCTCAACATCGAAACGCGAAAACGCCTTGGAAATCCTGACGCCCAGCTCGGCCATGACGACTTCCTCCACCTCGGCGTAGGGAAACGGCTTCACCTTGTCCTGGAGCCGCGCGAGCGCCTTCAAGTAGGCGTCGGGCAGCAAATCCGGCCGGCCGGCGAGCACCTGCCCCAGCTTGACGTAGGTCGGTCCCATCGCCTCCAGATCGTCCGCCAGTTGCTCGGGCGAAGCCTGGCCGGCGGCGGGCTTCGCGCCGTCCGTCAACGGCTGACCCTCCGCGGACTGCAGTTCGTCAACGCCGAAGCCTTCCTCCGCGCTCATTTGCTGGGCCAAGTCGGTACGGCCATATTTCCACAGCAGGGCGGCGATTTGCCGATAGCGTTTG
>DASRKV010000197.1:0-3187 GCA_035648795.1 Opitutaceae bacterium | reverse complement strand
CCCCGACCCCGCCCAACACATAGCGGCGCCATGGAGTCGAACCAGAAATCTCCCGGGAAAGCGGGCAAACTCGAAGGTGGGACCCGCCGTCCCGGCGGGCGGGAGTTTTTGCTGGCGAAAAACCCGCCGGGGACGGCGGGTTCCACCTCGATCAGCGCCTAGTTCTGGCCCACGCCATGAATTTCACGGATCTCTTCATCCGGCGGCCGGTGCTGGCGACGGTCGTCAATCTGTTGATCCTGCTGATCGGCTGGCGCTCGATCTCGCTGCTCAATGTCCGGCAATATCCGGTGAGCAACAGCGCGATCGTGACCATTTCCACGATCTACACCGGGGCCAGCGCCGACCTGATCCAGGGTTTCATCACCACGCCGCTGGAGAAGCAGATCGCCTCGGCCGACGGCATTGACTACCTCGAGTCCAGCAGCGCGCCGAGCGCGAGCACGATCACGGTGCACCTGGTGCTCAATTACGACCCGAACGCGGCGGTCGCCCAGATCATTTCCAAGATCGACAAGGTGCGGAACCAGCTCCCGCCCGGGGCGCAGGCGCCGACGATCGACGTGCAGGTGGGCGAATCCACCGCGGCGCTGTATCTCAGCTTCTCGAGCAACCAGCTCGACAACAACCAGATCACCGACTACCTGACGCGCGTCGTGCAGCCGAAGCTCGCGGCGATCAGCGGCGTGCAGAGCGCGACGATCCTTGGCGGCCGGACCTTCGCCATGCGCATCTGGCTGAAGCCCGACCGGCTGGCGGCCTATGGGATCAGCCCCGCGGACGTCAGCCAGGCGCTCGCCAGCAACAACGCGCTGGCCGCCGTCGGCGCGACCAAGGGATCCCTCACCACGATCAATCTCAACGCGGCGACCGACCTCCACACCGCCGATGAATTCAGGCGGCTGGTCATTAAGCAGCAGAACGGCGCGATCATCCGCCTGCGCGATATTGCCGATGTGGACCTCGGCGCCGAGAGCTATGACACCGTGGTGCATTTCAACGGGCAGGCGGCCACGTTCATCGGCATCTACGTCCTGCCGACCGCCAACGCGCTCGACGTGATCGACAACGTGAAGAAGGTCCTCCCGGAGATCGTCGCGGCGCTTCCGGCCGGTCTGCACGTCACGATTCCCTACGACTCGACCCAATACATCCACGACGCCATCACGGAGGTGACCAACACCCTGGTCGAGGCGCTGGTCATCGTGATCGTGGTGATCTTCCTGTTCCTCGGTTCGGCGCGTTCCGTGGTGATTCCGCTCGTGGCGATGCCGCTGTCCCTCGTCGGCGCCTGCACCTTCATGCTGGTGATGGGGTTTACCATCAATCTGCTGACCCTGCTCGCGATGGTGCTGGCGATCGGCCTCGTCGTCGACGACGCCATCGTGGTCGTGGAGAACATCCACCGGCACATGGAGGAGGGATTGCCGCCGATGGACGCCGCCTTCAAAGGGGCGCGTGAACTCGGCGGTCCCGTCATTGCCATGACGATCACCCTGGCCGCCGTGTATGCGCCGATCGGATTCCAGGGCGGACTCACCGGCACGCTGTTTCGCGAATTCGCCTTCACGCTCGTCGGCGCCGTGGTGATTTCCGGGATCGTGGCCCTCACGCTCTCGCCGATGATGTGCTCCCGCCTGCTGCGGCACAATCCGAACAAACACGGCTTCGGCGAATTTCTCGACGCGACGTTCGATCGGCTTCGCGGGCTTTACGAACGCCTGCTTCACGGAGTGATGCAGACGTGGCCGGTGATGCTGATCCTCCCGGTCGTGGCGATGGCGATCCTGGGACCATGCTACCTGATGACCAAGCACGAGCTTGCCCCGGACGAGGACCAGGGAATCATCATCGCGCTTTCCACCGCCGCGGCCGACGCCAACGTCGACCAGACGGCGCTGTTTGGCCGGGAGGTTGAGAAGATCTACCGCCGCTATCCGGAAACCGGCAACATCTTCCAGCTCTTCGGCGCCGTCTCGAGCAGCGCCGCCAGCGGCTCGGCGAATACCGCCATTGGCGGCATGGTATTCAAACCATGGGGCCAGCGCAAACGCGGCACGATGGAACTGCTGCCGCAGGTCTCGGCCCAACTCGCCTCGATTACCGGGTTCAACACCATCGTTTTTCTGCGGCCGTCGCTGCCGGGTGCGGGCGGCGGGGCACCGGTGCAGTTTGTCGTGCTCTCGACGGATACGCCCGACCGGATCGCCCAGGTGGCCAACGACCTCGTCGCGCGCGCCCTGCAGAGCGGGCTGTTCTTCTTTGCGGACAGCAATCTGAAATTCGATCAGCCGCAGGTCGACATCGTCATCGACCGCGACAAAGCGGCCGAACTCAACGTGGACATGCAGCACGTCGCCGCCGACATCGGGGCGCTGTTCGGCGGCAACTACGTGAATTACTTCAACATTCAGGGCAACAGCTACAAGGTGATCCCGCAGATCGAGCGGGTGGGCCGGCTCAATCCCCAGCAACTGCAGAACTACTATGTGCGGGTGGGCAACGGCCGGCTCGCGCCGCTCGCGACGTTCGCCTCGCTCCGGTCGAAGGTCCAGCCGCAGGCGCTGAATCACTTTCAGCAGCTCAACGCCGCGACGATCACCGCGGCGCTGCGTCCGGGGGTGTCGCTCGGCCAGGCGCTGGACTATCTGAAGAGCCAGGCCGACCAGATGTTCCCGCAAGGGTACACGGAGGACTACGCCGGCCAGTCCCGCCAGTACGTGCAGGAGGGCAGTTCACTGATCGTGGCCTTTGCCTTCGGCGCGGTCGTCATCTTTCTCGTCCTGGCGGCGCAATTCGAGAGTTTCCGCGATCCCCTGATCATTTTGTTCGGCAGCGTGCCGATGACCCTGGCCGGCGCGTTGCTCTTTCTGTTTTTGGGCGTGTCCACGATCAACATCTATACGCAGGTGGGCTTCATCACGCTGGTGGGATTGATCAGCAAGCACGGCATTCTGATCGTGCAGTTCGCGAATCAATTACAGGAGGAAGGTCGAAGCAAACGGGAAGCCATCGAGGACGCCGCGGGCGTGCGGCTGCGCCCGATCCTCATGACGACGGCCGCAATGGTCCTCGGGGTGATGCCGCTGGTGCTGGCCACGGGCGCGGGCGCCGGCAGCCGTTTTGCGATGGGCATCGTGATTGTCACCGGAATGTCGGTGGGCACGCTGTTCACGCTCTTCGTCGT
>DASRKV010000196.1:0-2070 GCA_035648795.1 Opitutaceae bacterium | reverse complement strand
TCGCGCAGAAAGCCGGCCAGGTCTTCGCGCAAACGCTGCCGCGCGCGGTAGAGTCGCGTTTCGACCCCCCGTTCCGAACAGCCGACGACGGCGCCAATCTCGCGGTAGGACAGTTGCTCGTAATGGTGGAGAAGCAGGGTGGTCTTGAGATCGTGCGGCAGGCGGTCAATCCCGGCGCGGACTGCGGCGCAGGCTTCGTCGCGCTCCAACGCCGCATTGGGTTCCGCGCAGTCGGACGGGATGGTGTCGTGGGGGGAAGCATCCGTGTCGGCGATGGGAGCATCCAGGCTGACGGTGGGATGGCGGCGGCGCCAGCGATAGTGATTGTGGCAGAGATTGGAAAGCGTGGTAAACAGCCAGGCGGACAGCTTGGTGTCCGCCCGCAGGCGGTCCCGCTGCTGATGGAGCCGGACAAACGTCTCGGCGACGAGGTCGTGCGCATCGGTCGAATTCTGCACGTAACGCCACGCGAACGCGAACAGCGGGCGTTGCCATCGGGCGATCAATTCGTCCAGCGCGCTGTCACGCCCTTCCCGCAATGCCTGGAGCCCGGCTTGATCGCTGACGGGGTTGGAGTTCACGGGGATGCCTGGCCCGCATAATCAACAATCTCGGTGAGTGCGACGAGCATTCTCCCGGCCTCGACGGTGGGGACGGCGGGAGATCGGGGGGAGGCGCGGTCCAGCCCGGAGACTCCAAGAGCCCGGGTCGGCCAGCTCAAGCGGCGGACACATTGTCGCGAAGTCTTTGAGCGGAGAGTGATGCATCCGGGCTGGCGGCGGCCTCAGTTGATGGAAAGATGGGCTCCGGCCTGGAGGACGGGGCTCAGCAACCCGAGATACTGTTCCCGTTGCTGCGCCGTCATCACGCGGGCGGCGTCAGCCACCAACCGCTGGGTCGACGTGAGACATTCACGGTCGACGGCCCGACGCTGCTCGACGAAATGCGCGAATTCGAGGAAATCGATCTGCCCGGACGTTGTCCGCTCATGCTCGAAGGCATCATATTCATCGCGCATCCGGGCCACTTGTGCCGCCAGCGCCAGCAGACGCGGGCTCGATTGCTCGTGGATCGACTTGATCCGGGCAAACTGCTCGTCGGAGAGTTTCAACTCGGTTTTCATCCATTCGAGCTGGCAGTCGAGGCCGTTGGCCCGGCACGGTTGCTGGGAGATGAACCAACCGACGTGCACCAGCAGGCCGCCAGTCAAACCGAGAAGAACGATCAGCAGGGTGCGTTTCATGGCTGGTTGGCGGCGACCTTGATCGCCGATTTATCCATCAGTGGATCGATCAAGCGGAGATAACTTTGGGCGATTTGCGCCCCGCGCTCCTCGTGCAGCCGCGCCAGGCGGACCTCGGCGAGGAAGAGACCGAGGAGCATGCACGCCGCGACAAAGGTGACGGCAAATGAAGGACGCATGAAGGCGGCTTCGATCCGGACGAGGAGTCCGGGCCGCTCGGCCCGGTTGTCGACCACCGCGATGCGGCGCCAGACTTCCGTCATCAGGTGCGGCGGGGGTTCCGGGGTCTCAAGCCAGCGGTCGAGCAGGGAATCAAGGGGATCGGATGGAGGATGCATGGTCTTCGTTTCTGCTTCGGGCGGCACGCTCCGCCGAAGAGCGCGGGCGCAGGCAATAGTCAGCCGAGGTCCGGACTGGTAATGGATGCGGTCGACAAGGTAACACCGGCAGGGGAAAAAGCCCTTCAAAAATCCGCCGCTGGCTGGGAGCAGGGCCTGCTAATTGTCAGTGGATTATGCGGCGGTTTGAGAGTGGCCCGGGCGTCTCGCCCGTGATTGGGATTGTTGGCAAGCTGCCCACCTCGGGCAACCGGCAGGCGGGGATCTCGTCCTCCGCGCTGCGCCTACTCCGGGTAGAGCCAGTAGTGCCGGGCTTGCTGTTGATAGATTTGCGCCCGCTGACGCCAGTCGGCCAGGAAGCCTTCGACGTTGACCTTGCTCCCCTCGCGGCTGAGCGCGGCCCACCAGGCCTCGGAGCCGACCAGCTTGTTGAACATCGCGATCTTGTCCGCCGGGGCGGTGGCGAAGGGATTCCGGGGGTTCCATTTG
>DASRKV010000195.1:0-3024 GCA_035648795.1 Opitutaceae bacterium | reverse complement strand
AGCGCAGACCGTCGAGGAGCACGTTCTGAAAGCGCGGCAATTCGCAGTGGACAGACCTCCGTTCAGTGTGACAGCCTTCGCAACCGCACAAACTTAACCTGGAACATCCCTAATCATGCCACACGCAAAACCCAAAATTCCCCGCACGCAGTTTTTCACCGCCACGTTTGCGCTCTTGATGGAGCGAAACGGCGTCAGCCAGGTGGAGGTGGCCGCCGCGACCGGGATCGCCGTGAGCCGCGTCAACAACTACCTGCATGGGAAGTATCGGACGATCCGTCCCGATCATCTGGGCGCGCTCGCCGCGGCGTCCGGAAAGACGTCCGAGGAACGCAGCGAACTGGTCCGCGCGTATCTTCTGGATCTCCTGCCCGCAAGCCTTCAGGGGACGATTCGCATCGAGTCGGTCGGTGAGAAGACGAAGCCGGCTCGCCAGCCAGTGGAGGAGCGGAACCTCCTGCCCCAGGTGACGAAGGCGGCCCTGGCCGACCTGCAGCGGTTGGGACTGCGCAGCGCCAAGGCCCGGGAACGCACCCAGTGGTTTGCCGAGCTCTTGCGGGAAGCCCATCAGGTGTAGCTCTGCGGGTGATCCGGCAGCGGTAAATTGCGCCGCCGTCAGCCTTCCGGGTTTTTTCTTCCCCGGCGGATGATGCTGTAAGCACGAGGAACCGGGAGACCTACGAGTATTGGTCGCTGATCAAGACGGTGCGCATCAGGCGGAAGGGGTCAGCAACGGATATTGATGTGGCGGACCCGCTGGCGGCGGACTGCAGGCCCAGGTGGAGAAATTGAGATTGGCGCGAGTGCGGCGAGGCGGACGCTGCGGCGATGACACGAAAACTTCGTCTAGGATAGACGAAACACCGCCCTAAAACGTGAACAGTCGCTTCGGTTCGCCGAGTTCTTCGGCTGCGAGGTCGCGACCCGCCGGGGGAAGATTCTGAAGCTCACTCCTCAAGGGGTGCGCCTGGCCGAACTCGCGCGCGCCCACCTGCGATCGCTGGAGGACTTCCGGGCGGAGTGCCGGGCCGAGACGGTGGATTACACAATCGCGGCGGGCGACAGTTTGATTCAATGGCTGGTCGTGCCGCGGATTGGAGCCTTGTTGGAGTCGACGCCGGGGGTTCGTTTCGCGACTTCCAACCTGCGCACCAACGATGTCGTGCAGCAGTTGGGCGAAGGCCGGGTGGATTTTGTAGTGATCCGCAAGGATGCCCTCGTGGCTGGACTTAAGTCGGCGGATCTCGGCACTCTTACCTATTGCGTCGTGGTCCCGAAGCGCCTCGCCGGCCGCACTTCACCCTTTCGGGAGACCACCCTCGAATTGAAATCGCTGCAAATCGCGTCCGGGATGCGTTCAGTCGCGACCTCCCTTACTGAGGACCAGGTGCGGGAAGCGGAAGCCCTGTTCCGGCGGGTGGCGGGCCGGCCAAGCACGGAGACTGTCGACTGAAGTCGCGCCAGCCTGTTACAGCTATTGCAGCGAAGAACCGGCCGGCTGAGGTGGATAACGCCCACATCACCGCCGCCTTTGTTACCAAGCGCTCCCCCCTGCCGCAGTCAAAGCTGGACCGCAGCGGAGCGAGGAGGAGCTTGACGGCGGCGGCACCATGGAGCGCAAGAGGCGGCGTTAATGGAAACTATTTGACCAATACGGCTATTTAGTGGAATAAATTTAACACTTCGAAGCCCGAAGTGCGCCTTAGTGGAAAGATTTTAACACCCTCAAGCCATGAGCGAAATCATCTTCGCCTCTTCTGATCCCGCAGAATCGCGCAGGATTTCCCGCCAAGTCAAGGCGGGTGAACTCCGCGAATTGCGGCCTCGCGTCTATACCTCCAACCTGACGGACGATCCCATCAAAATCGTCCGCCGCAACTTGGCGATCATCCTGGGCAGGCTCTATCCCAACGCGCTGATCAGCCATCGATCCGCCCTGGAAGGCGGCATGCTCAATGGCCCGGACATCTATCTCACCTATCGCTACACGAAGAAAGTGAGCTGGCCCGGCGTCACGGTGCATCTTCTCGCCGGGCCGGAGCCGGTGGACAGCGACCTGCCCCACCTGGGGAAGCTGCGGCTGTCCTCCCGCGCCCGTGCGCTCCTGGAGAACATGCAGCCCAGCCGTGGCGCCATAGGCAAATGCCTGCCTCGGACGGCGGTCGAAGCACTCTTGGAGAAGATCTGCCGATTGCATGGCGAAAACGAACTGAATCGTCTCCGCGATGAGGCGCGAAGTCTCGCCCTGGTACTCAAAATGCCGGCCGAATTTACCGCCTTGAACAAGCTGTTCTCGGCCATTCTCGGCACCGGTGACGCCAAGGAGCTCTCCACTGGCGTAGCCCGCGCCCGCGCTGCGCAAGTGCCGTTCGATCCCGATTGCCTGGAGCTCTTCACCAAGCTCGCCGGGGCGCTGAACGCGGAGGTATTGCCGCGTCTGGCCGAGCCCGTCCTCTCCACCGAGGCTTGGCGGCATCGCGCATTTTTCGAGGCGTATTTCTCCAATTACATCGAGGGGACGGAATTCGAGGTCGAGGAGGCGCGGGAGATCGTCTTTCAGCAGAAGGTCCCTGAGAACCGGCCCAAGGATGCCCACGACATCGTCGGTACCTTCCAGCTCGTCGAAGATCGCGACGAGGCCCGCCTCGTGGCGGACACCTACGACGATTTCATCGCACTGCTGCAGCGCCGTCACGCGGCGCTGATGTCAGCCCGCCCGGAAGAGAGTCCCGGCCAGTTCAAGGAAAAGCCCAATCGGGCGGGTTCGACGCATTTTGTCGCGCCCGAACTCGTGCGCGGGACGCTCAGACAGGGTTTCGATCTTTCGCGCTCACTCGCCGACGGCTTCGCCCGCGCCCTTTACTTCATGTTCCTCGTGGCGGAGGTGCACCCTTTCAAGGACGGCAATGGCCGCACGGCGCGCGTCTTTCTCAATGCGGAGCTTACGCATGCGGGATACTGCCGCATCATCATCCCCACGGTCCTCCGCGACGATTACGTCCTCGCCCTCAAGGGACTGACGAA
>DASRKV010000194.1:0-4075 GCA_035648795.1 Opitutaceae bacterium | reverse complement strand
TGACTCGTGGGGCGGCCTGGTCGCCGGACCGGATTACGAACCGGCCTCGCTGCAGTGGATCCGCCGGATTGTCGCGGCGCTGCCGGCGGGCTTTCCCGTCATTCTGTACGGCCTAGGTACCGCGCGCAACCTCGCCGCCCAGGCTGCCGCCGGCGCGCGCGTGCTCAGCGTCGATTCCACCGTCGACCTGGCCGCGGCGCATGACTCCCTGGCGCGCGACGCGACCCTCTGCGCCCAAGAGATCCGGGTTGCGCTCCAGGGAAACCTCGACGCGGCCTTGCTCGGCACCACGCCGCTCGCCGTTCGCGATGAGACCTGGCGCCTGCTTGAGACGATGCGCGACCGCCCGGGACATATCTTCAACCTCGGCCATGGAATCCAGCCCGAGGCCAGCTTGGAATGCGTGGCCGCCATGGTCTCCACCGTCATCAACTGGAAAAACTAGCCCGGAAGGCCACCGGCGTCGACCGGGTAATCCGCCCTCCTCCCACCCTTCAGCGGTCGGGTCATTGCCGCGCCATCATGCCGCATTTGTCACCAACAAATAAATACGGAATCGCCATTGTCGGCGGCGGGGTCACGGGCCTGACCGCCGCCTGGCGGCTGCACGCCCGGGGTCACCGGGTCGCCGTCTTCGAGCAGTCCGACCGCCTCGGCGGCGCGGTTTCGACGATGAGTCGCGATGGCTGGCTCGCGGAGAACGGACCCAACTCGCTGGTGGAATCACCGCAATTTGACGCGCTCGTCGCGGGGCTCGGGCTCGAGGCGGAATGCCGGTACGCCGCGCCGGCGGCCAAGAACCGTTATCTGGTGCGCCGCGGGCGGCTGGTGTCCGTTCCGCTGGGGCCGTACCAGCTGATTTCGACGCCGTTGTTCTCGCTGCAGACGAAGCTGCGGATTCTTGCCGAGCCGTTTTCCAGCGCCCGGGTCCGTTCGGCCGATGCGAGTCTCGCGGCCCTGGTCCGCGATCACTTCGGCCAGGAGATCGTCGACTATGCCATCAATCCTCTGGTCGCCGGGATCTATGCCGGTGATCCCGAGAAGCTTTCGACAAAACATGCCTTTCCCAAGCTGTGGGAGGCCGCCCAATCGTATCGCTCGCTGATTCGAGGCCAGATCGCCGCGATGCGGGCCCGGCGCGCTCGCGGCGAGAAAGCCGTCGCGCGGATTGTGTCCTTTGCCCGCGGCCTGCAAACGTTGCCGATGGCGCTCGCCGGGGGACTCCCCTCCGGCGCCATCCGCACCCGGACCGCCGTGGTCAGCCTCGCCCCCGGCCGGCCGTGGAAGCTGGTCAGCCGGCGCGATGGCCTGGCGGCCACGGAAGAGTTTGATGCCGTCGTGCTCGCCGTGCCCGCAGCGGCATTGGCCCAACTGCCCATCGGTCCTTCCGGCGACCGGCCGCTGGCGCCGCTCGACCAGATCGACTACCCTCCGGTGACCTCGCTGTTTTTCGGGTTCCGCCGCGACCAGGTAATCCATCCGCTCGACGGATTCGGCGCGCTCGTCCCCGCGGTCGAAGGCCGGTCAGTGCTCGGGGTCTTGTTCTCCTCCACGCTCTTTCCAGGGCGGGCGCCGGCCGACCACGTGGCCTTGACGGTGTACGTGGGCGGCACCCGCCAACCGGACCTCGCCCGGCTGGCGCCCGAGGCATTGCGCCCCCGCGTGCTCGCCGACCTGCGCGAACTGCTGGGCGTGCAAGGTGATCCCGTCTTCACCCACGCGACATTCTGGCCGCACGCCATCCCGCAATACAACCTCGGGTACGAGCGTTTTCTTGATGCGATGACCCGGGTGGAAGCCCAGCACGCCGGGCTCTTCATCGGCGGGCACGTCCGCGACGGCATCTCGCTCGCCAACTGTGTCGCCGCCGGCGAACGGCTGGCCAAGGCCGCCGCTCAGCACCTGCTTGGCCCAACCTAATAACCGGCGGAGGCGGCACCGGCCTGGTGGCAACGTGGCGGCCGGTAACCGTCCGACAGCCGGGGTTTTCCGCAATGACTCCTCCGTTCAAGATGGGCGGGTTCAGGAGGTTCCTCTTCCCTTGACTAAAAGGGGACTTGGAGTAGCCTCACGCGCTTTTTCCAGAATGGCTCAAGAACTGAAAGACACGCTGCAATTGCCCAGAACGGATTTCCCGATGCGGGCGAATCTGGTGCAGCGGGAGCCTGCCCGGCTGGCGCACTGGGACAAGCTCGACCTTTACAGCGCAATTCAGAACAAGCCCGCCGGAGCGCCGGTTTTTGTGCTGCACGATGGGCCTCCGTTCACCAACGGCGACGTTCACATCGGGAACGCGCTCAACAAGACGCTGAAGGACATCGTTCTTCGCTATAAATCGCTCCGCGGTTTCCGCACGCCGTACGTTCCCGGCTGGGACTGCCATGGCCTGCCCATCGAGCAGAAAGTAACTCGCGACCTCCAGGCGAAGAAGCAAACGACCACCACCGCCGAACTGCGCCAGCTGTGCGGCGAATTCTCCGAAACCTGGATTGACCGACAGAAAGCGCAGTTCCAGCGGCTCGGCGTGCTGGCCGACTGGAAAGACGAGTACAAGACCAAGGCACCGGCGTTTGAGGCCGACATCCTCCGCACTTTTGCCGCATTCATCGAACAGGGCCTCGTCTACCGCAGCAAGAAGCCGGTGTACTGGTCCATCCCGTTCGAAACTGCGCTGGCCGAGGCCGAGATCGAATACAAGGACCACGTCAGCCCTTCGATCTGGGTGAAGTTCGCCGTGCCGGCCGCCGAAGCGAAGAAATTTGGCCTGCCCGCCGACAAGCCGCTGTTCATCGTCATCTGGACGACCACGCCGTGGACGATTCCCGCCAACCTCGCGATCGCCCTGCATCCTCTGGTCGAGTACGTGGTCGCCGATCTCGGCCCGGATCGCATCCTCGTGGCGAAAGCCCTCCTCGGCGCCGTGACCGATGCAGCCAAAATCGCCGCCTTGCCGCCGGTCGTGCACACGGCCCCGGGCGCAAAACTCGAGCACCTCCAGGCGCGGCATCCGTTCATCGATCGCGCGGCGCCGGTCGTCCTCGCGGATTATGTCACGACGGACAGCGGCACGGGTTGCGTGCACACGGCGCCCGGCCACGGCTATGACGATTACCTCACCGGGCTCAAATACGGCCTGGAAATCTACTGTCCTGTCGGGGGCGACGGTCGTTACCTGGACGACGGGCGGATCCCGGCCGACCTGGTCGGTCTGACCGCGCTCGAATCCGTCGACGACCTGGCGAAGAAGCGTACCTCGCCCGCCAACGTCGGCGTGCTGAAGAAACTGGCGGCGGCCGGCGCGCTGCTGGCCAAGCAGAATCTCACGCATAGCTATCCGCACTGCTGGCGTTCCAAGACGCCCATCGTTTTCCGCGCGGTCGACCAATGGTTCGTTTCGCTCGACAAAGGCGGCGCGCGCCAGGCCGCCTTGGCGGCGATCGGAAAGGTGCAATGGATCCCGGCGTGGGGTGAGGCCCGCATCCGCAGCGCCGTCGAGTCGCGGCCGGATTGGTGCATCAGCCGGCAGCGCGCGTGGGGCGTACCGATTCCGGCGTTCTACGACGCGAACAAGCGGGCCTATCTCGACGCCGGCGTCGTCCGCGCCCTGGCCGATAAGGTCGCAATCCGAGGCACCAACTTTTGGTTTGAGGCCGCAGAAACGGGCTCGGTGACCAACGTGCTTGACGGAATATCCTTACCCACCACCTGGCCCAAGCCGGCCGAACTGTTCTGCGGCCGGGACACTCTTGACGTCTGGTTCGATTCCGGATCGACCCATATCGCCACGCTGCGCCGGGGCATTGGCGGCACCCGGTGGCCGGCCGATCTTTATCTCGAAGGCAGCGATCAGCATCGCGGGTGGTTCCAGTCCTCGCTCTGGACCGGCGTGATTGCCTGCGGAGGGGCGCCTTACCAGGCCGTCCTCACCCACGGCTTCATCGTCGACGAGGAGCGCAGGAAAATCTCCAAGAGCAACACCTACGAAAAGCCCCAGACCAGCGACTCGTACATCGCCGAGTACGGCGCCGATGTCATGCGCCTGTGGATTTCGTCGCAGAATTTCCGCGACGACATC
>DASRKV010000193.1:0-22470 GCA_035648795.1 Opitutaceae bacterium | reverse complement strand
GCTGCGGGAATCAAGATTGACAGGGGAAAGCTCCGGCCTGAACTTTTCCGGCTCATTACGGCGACCGTAGCTCAGTCGGTTAGAGCACCAGATTGTGGATCTGGGTGTCGCGGGTTCGATCCCCGTCGGTCGCCCCATTTCCAAAACGCGGCCAAATCCAGACAGAGCCACTCGCTGGCGCTCGCCGCCACCGGCATTCGTCGCCGCGAGCGCCAAGCAGCACGGCGGACTGTCGGGTGCGGCGTTGTCGGGCGAGGTCACCGAGCTACGCCTCGCCCGGTGAAACGGCGGGATCCGGCCTGCGCTCCGATCTGTCCGCCATAGGATCTGCGACGGCAGAAGGCTCGGCGAAGGAGGGCGATCCCGCCCGACATCCGATTGCCTCGATACAGCTGAGGCCGGGCCGGCCTCGCCAATCATCGCGCCAACCGGCACAAAGATCTGTCAAACCACCGCCGGCCCATGACCCGGCTTGCTCCAGCCGGCCGATCCGCCTAGACTGAGAGACCAATGCAGCGCTATCGGATCGTGACGTTCAATATCGCACACGCCCGCGGGCTGTCGCTGTTCCAGGGACTGCACGGCCGGCGGCGCTTCCAGCGCAATCTCCGCAAGATCGCCCACCTCTTCGACGAGCTGAAGCCCGATATCGTTGCCCTTCAGGAAATCGATGAGAACTCGCGCTGGAGCGGCAGCTTCGATCACCTCGATTACCTGAACGCCTTCGCCGACTTCCCGCACGCCGTGTTTGGGGTGAACAATCGCCGCGCCGGCGGCTACCAATTGAACTACGGCAACGCCATCCTCTCGCGGCATCCGATCGTCGCGTCGGAAAACGTCACGTTCGGAACCCACAAGATCGGCGGGAAAGGCTTCCTGTTCGCCGAGATCGACGCCCGCGGGCACCTGCTGCCCATCGTCAATCTCCACCTGCACTACGGGTCGCGGGTCCGCCGTTTCCGTCAGATCGACCAGCTGATGGAGTATCTCAACACCAAGCGCGAACACCACCGGTTACAGTGGGCCACCGGGCCCATTCTTTGCGGCGATTTGAACAACCCCTCGCACCGGCTTGATGCCACGGCTTCGCTGTTTCAATACTTCTCCCTGCAGGGTCACTACACGCTCCATCCGCCGCAGGGCGTCCGCACGTTCCCGGCCCCGTGGCCAAGGCGCGCGCTCGATTTCATTTTCCTCCCCCCGGACTGTCGCGTGCTCCACTGCCAAGTGGTGCGGTGCAATCTGTCCGATCACCGGCCCGTGATGGTGGAGTTTACGCTGAAATAGCGGAGAGGCGCGGCCTTCGCCCTTGCTGGCTCCGGGCGCCGGTGTGTCGCTGAGGTGGGGCACAGGCAGTCGGGGCGCTTGTTGCACGCGGTTCCAAGGAATGCCCGGTGCGGCCTTGCAGGGCGGGGTCGCCGTGGCCTCCGAAGCCTTGGCGAAGGAAGCCGTACCCCGCCTCGTTTGGCGGGCTGAAGCTTCGCCATCGAAAAACCCGCCGGGGACGGCGGGTTCCACCTGCCCCGCTGAATAGTGAAACGGCGGGATCCGGCGATCCCACCCTACAGCCGACTCCATCGTCCCGGCTGAGGTGGGAGAGAATCCGCTCGCTGGCGTTCGCGGCCACCTTCGGCAGCGCTCGGACGCCAACGCTCCGCTCGCCGGTATTCGCGGCCGCATTTTTTCGTCTCGACCTTCGCCGTGGGACCTTCGACTTTCGGCCCTCCGTATGGACCGCATCGCCCAGGCCTTTGCCCGCGCCACCGCCCAAAACCGCGCGGCGTTCGTTGCTTATCTCTGCGCCGGCGATCCTGATTTTGCCACGTCGCTCGCCGCCTGCCGCGCCGTCCTCGCCAGCGGCGCCGATATTCTCGAGCTGGGCGTGCCGTTTTCCGACCCTCTTGCCGATGGATTGACCAACCAGCTCGCCGCCCAGCGCGCGCTCGCGACCGGCATGACGTGCGCCCGCGTGTTCGAGTTGGTGCGCACGCTGCGCTCCGACCATCCCGACACACCGATCGTCTTCTACACGTATTACAATCTGGTCTTCACCCATGGCGTCGACACATACGTGCGCGCCGCCAAGGCCGCCGGTGTCGACGGCATGCTCACCCTCGACCTGCCTCCCGAGGAAGCCGGCGAAGTGCTCGCCGCCGGCCGCGCGCATGATCTGAAAACCGTCTTCATCGTGGCGCCGACCACGCCCGACGCCCGCCTTCCGAAGATCACGGCGGCGGCGACGGGGTTCATCTACTACGTCTCGCGTGAGGGCGTCACCGGGGTCCGCGACGAAATGGCGGGCGGCATTCCCGAGGCGGTGGCGCGCATCAAGGCGCACACGGCGCTTCCGGTCGTGGTCGGCTTCGGCATCTCGCGGCGCGATCAAGTGAGCGACGTGGCGCGGAGCGCGGACGGCGTCGTCGTCGGAAGCGCGCTGGTCAATTGCATCCAGGAAAACCTCGGCCACCCCGACCGGATCACTGCCCGGTTGGGGGCCGTCGCGAGCGACCTCGCCGCCGGGACTTTCCGGGGCGGCCGCAATTGAATCACGCCATCTGGTGAACGGTGTAGGAGCCGGCGCCGCAAGCCTACGCTCCTGCCTCGGACCGCGGCGCGAGCCACGGATCGGCGCAGGGGCGCGCTCCAAAAACCCACGGGCGGGACGCCCGTGCCACGTTCAGACGACCGTCGGCCGCGGGAGTTCGAGCGCGGCGATCGCCGACATGATCCGCTCGGAGGCGTGCTGGTAACGTTCCTTGCCCTCCGACCGGTCGTCGTAATCAGCGGCCAGCAGCGGGCGGCCGAACACGACTGAGACCGGCGCGCCGAGCCGCAGCGGCCCGTTGCGACCGAAAGCTTCGAACGTGCCGAAGACGCGCGCCGGCACCACCGGGACACCCGTGCGACAGGCCATGAAACCGACGCCCGCTTTCGCCCGCTGCAACTGTCCTGTCGGGGTGCGGGTGCCTTCCGGGAAGAGAATGATCCCTTTGTCCTGTTTGAGGGCCTGGAGAACCCGGCGGATGGCGACGACGTCCGAACCGGAATCACGATCCACCGGAATGACCCCGACGGTATCCAGCCACCAACTGATGACGCCGCCTTTCCAGAGGGTCCTGCGCGCAAACGCCGACGTCTGCCGCGGCACCATCGCACCGACGATCGGCGGATCCAGCAGGCTGGCATGGTTGGCCGCAACGATGAATCCGCCGTGACGCGGGACATGCTCGACGCCGCTCCCTGCCGTGCGAAAGTGAATGTCGCAAAGCGCACTCATTCCGAAATGGAAGAAGCCGTAGGCAAAATCCATCCGCATTTGGGGGAACCCGGGATTCATGGGCAGGCCAGGCGGGCGGCGATCGGCGCGGCCAGGCGGGCGACTACCTCCTCCCGGGTCAGATGGGTGCTGTCGACGGCGGTGGCGCCAGGCGGACACGTGAGGGGCGATGTCTTGCGCGAGGAGTCGAGCCGGTCGCGTTCGTGGATCGTGTCCTGCTGCCCCTGGGCGACCCGACGCCGGGCGCGTTCGGTCGGATCCGCATGCAGGAAAAAGCGGAAGTCGGCGCCGGGGAAGATCACGGAACCGATGTCGCGCCCCTCCATCACGAGCCCGGGGAAGCCGTGGCGGCGCGCCTCGTCCGCCTGGCCGCGCTGATAAGCGAGGAGCGCCTGCCGCACTTCGGGAATCGCCGCGAACAAGGACACGTTCTCGTTCACGGCCTGGCTGCGGATCTCCTCCCCCACCCCGCGACCGTCGAGTTCGATCCCGACGCTCCGCCCGGTCACGTGCGTCCCGAGCTTCAGCCCCGCCAGCGCCGACCGCACGGCCGGCAGATCGTCAGGGCGCACGCCGCGGCGGAGCAGTTCGGCCGTCACGGCCCGGTAGAACGATCCGGTATCGACGTGGAGAAAATTGAACCGCTCGCTGAGTGCGTCCGCCGTCGACGATTTGCCGGCGGCAGCGCCGCCATCGATCGCCACAATGATGAAATCCGGTTTTTTCACGCGCCGAGGTGGGAATTGTTCCAGACCCTTTCCAGGACATCAAAGAAATCTGGAAACGTCTTCGCGCAGCAACCGGGATTGCGAATCCGCAGCCAGGGGCGGCCGTCGCCGCGAAGATCATGGCAGCCCAGGATGGCGAAGCTCATGGCGAACCGGTGGTCGTTGTAGGTCTCGATCTCGAGGTCGGGGATGAGCGGCCGGGGCACGATCGTGAGCGCATCTTCCTCCTCGACGACGTCCTGGCCCAGCTTGCGCAGTTCGCGCGCGACGCCGGACACGCGATCGGTCTCCTGCCTGCGCGTATGCCCGATGCCGGTGAGGCGCGTGGGACCCTCGAGCAGCGGCGCGATGGCGGCCAGAGTGAGAAAGGTGTCGGAGATGGCGTTGAAATCCGCCGTGACGCCACGTCGCGGGGCACCGGTCGCGATCCCCGCTTCCCCACCGTGGTCGGCTTCTGTCACGGCGAGCCCCGCATTGCGCAGTACGTTCACAAACTCGATGTCCCCTTGCAGGCTCTTGACGGTCCTCAAACCGGTCAAGCTGACGTGGCCGCCCGCCACCAGCGGCAACGCCAGAAAGTAACTGGCGGCGGTGGCGTCGACTTCGATGGCATACCCGGCGGGCTTGGCGGCAAACTGCGCGAGCATCTGCTCGGTCATCGCCACGAACGGACGCGAGACGGTCCCGCCTTTGGGCCGCACGCGGAGCGGCGTGCGCGCGTGCGGCGCCACCAGCAGAAGCGCGGAGAGCAGCTGAGAGCTTTCCGACGCATCCAGCTCGACTTCGCCGCCGGGCAGGCCGGCGGTGCGCAACGTGAACGGGAAGCTGCGCGCGGTGGCCTGCGCGCCTTGCGCCGCCAAGGCGTCGAGCAGCGCGCCAATCGGGCGGCGGCGCATGGCAGCGTCACCCGTAAAATGGTAGACCCCGCCGGACCGCAGGCAGACCAACGCGGTGAGGAAGCGCGCCACCGTGCCGGCGTTGCCCACGTCGATCCGGGCTTCGCGCGTGGGAATCCCGCCGTCCTGGCCGGCGACGCGGACGATGCGGGTGGATTCGTCGGTCTCGACCGCAAAGCCCAGGGCGCGCAACGCCTCGACCATGAGCCGCGTGTCCCGGCTGAACAACGCGTTGCCGAGCGTCACCGTGCGGTCGGAAAGCGCGGCAAGAACGAGCGCACGGTTGGTGATGCTTTTCGATCCCGGCAGCGTCACCGCGCCGCGCACCGGCCGGGTGAAAGGGACAATGGAAAGCGGGTCGAGCATCTGACCTGCAGGCTCATCCAAGCCCGGGTTTCCGCCAAGCGAATAACCGCTCACGGCCGGAAGCCGTCCCGGTAGGCCTTGCCCCGTTCGAGCCGGGTCCGGAGCTCCACAAAATCGCGGTTGGCCAGCGCCGTTTGAAATGCCTGCAGCTCGTCCTGAAACTGCCGGAGGGCCCGGAGCACTTCCTCGCGGTTCTGCCGGAGGATCTCGATCCACATCGTCGGGTCGCCGGCCCCGAGCCGGGTGGTGTCGCGCAGGCCGCCACCGGCGAAGTTCCGCCAGGCGGGGTTCTGCTGGGCGAGAAAATGACATAGGCTCGCCGCGATCACCTGCGGGAGATGGCTGATATGGGCCACAATCTCGTCATGCGCATCGGGATCGAGCGTGGTGACCTCCGCGCCGAGTTCGTGCCAGAAGCGCACGATCGATTCGAGGGCGCGTCCGTCAGTTTCGGGCACCGGGGTGACGAAGCAGGCCCGTCCTTCGAACAGGGACTCCGTGGCGTGCTCCCAACCGGATTTCTCCGAGCCCGTCATCGGGTGGGCGCCGACAAAATGCGCCCCGGTTCGCATGGCCGCGTGACCCTGCCGGGCGATCTCTCCCTTCACGCTGCCGACGTCGGTGACGAGCGTGCCCGCGTCCAGGTGCGGCCCCACGGCCTGCGCCAGCGTGACGATCTTCTCCACCGGGGCGGCCAGGACGACCAGATTGGCGCCACGGACCGCCTCCTCAGGGGTGTCGCGGACCTCGTCGCACCACGGCTGGCCCCGCAGCCGCACGCGATTCTCGGGCCGGCGCGACCACAGGACGATGCGGCGGGCCAGCCCGCGGTGGCGGGCGGCTTTGGCCACCGAGCCGCCCAGCAAACCCGGGGCCAGGAGGGTGAGCTGCTCAAACATTCTCCCCACCAAAACGTTCCCCCGACGATTGTCGAGCAGCTTGGCGGACTCTGCGTTCTCCAAGGCGGTCGATTCCAAATCCACTCGCCCGTTCGACAAGCTGATCCTTCGACAGGACTTCGACGAGCTCAGTCGAGTCGCTCAGGATGACCCTGAGCACCGTCGAACGGGTCAGGGCGCCGAGCCAGTCGAGGGGCTGGCGCTCCCCCGGCCACAAAGCAAGCGCTGTTTCCCAAGAGTCAGCACCGGGCGGTCCGCCGAACTACGGGCACAAATCACCCCGATCACCTGGATCCGGCTCCGTCGATCCGCCGGCGACGAGCCCAGTCGAGCCGCTCCGTCAGCGCCGCTCGGGCATTTGGCGGCGACCGCGCGCCGCCCTCCAAACCAGAGCCGCGCCGTCGCAATATTGCGTTGTCATGTCGCGGGCGGTGTGGTCGCATGAATTTCATGGATAACGCGACGGAGAAGAACGCCGAGGCCCGGCGGACGATCATCCTGCTCCATCCATTGAGGGCGGTCGGCATCCTGCGGCCGCTGGCGCTGGGGTGGCTCCGGCGATGAACAAGACCCTGCTGCCCATCCGGATTGCCTTTGTCGTCCTCTGCGCAGGCGCCGGCTGGCTGGTCTGCTACACGATCCAGCAGTGGGATGCTTATCGGATGCGAGCCACGATCATCGGCCTGCTGATTGGTGCGCTGGTGGTCCTGGTGGACATCCTCCTCAAGGGTTTTTCGCTGCGGGGGCTGTCGGCGATCACCTTCGGCCTCGCCGTCGGCATGCTGATCTCGTTCTTAATCTCCATCTCGCCGCTGTTCGAATACGCGTCGGAAAACGATCCGCAGACCGTCTATCTTTTTCGCCTGGCGCTGTTCCTGGCCTGTTCGTATCTGGGGGCGGTCATCGCGCTGCGCGGCAAGGATGAGTTCAATCTCGTCATCCCTTACGTGCGGTTCGTTCCGCACGGAGTCGACGTTCCGCTGGTCGTGGTGGACACGAGCGCGTTGATCGACGGTCGCGTCGCGAAGACCTGCGCGGCGGGATTCATCAATGCCGCGCTGGTGATTCCCCGCTTCGTGCTCGAGGAGTTGCAGCACGTCGCGGATTCGCCCGATCCGCTGCGACAGGCCCGCGGCCGCCGCGGCCTCGATGTCCTGAACGAGCTGCGCCGGATCAAGAACCTTGATCTCCGCATTCACGAAAGCGACGTTAGCAAGCGGCAGGACGTCGATGCCAAGCTCGTGTTTCTGGCGCAATCGCTGCGCGCCAAGTTGCTTACCACCGACTACAATCTGGCGAAGATGGCTGAATTTCACGGTGTGCCGTGGCTCAACCTCAACCAGCTCGCCCAAGCCCTTCGTCAGGAATTGACGGTCGGTGACACCATCGAAATTGACCTCGTCAAACTGGGCAAGGAGGAGGGGCAGGCCGTGGGCTTCATGGAGGACGGTTCGATGGTGGTGGTGGGCGCCGCGCGCACCCATCTCGGGCGCCGGGTGTCCGCCGAGATCACGAGCGTCTTGCCCTCAGCCGGCGGAAAGCTGATTTTCGCGCGATTTCTGGAGAGCAGGACCTGACCTGGCGGTTGGTCCGTCTTCGCCTCCTCCCGTCGGGCAGACTCCCCGGCGTGCTTCCGCCAAACGGCCCCTATTAAATCATGAGGGCCGCCCTTCTTAAAGGCGGCCCTGCATGACCTAACACCAAGCAAACCGTAAGAACTACAACAATGATCGTCCAATAGAACGATGCTTGTTTCGTTGAAGATAGACGCGCCCCAGGCAAAAGCGTTGAAAAATAGTTGTGTGAACTTCCTGTGAACAACTTACCCCTCGCCGCCGGCACGCAGCTCCGATTGAGATGATCGCACCTTCCGCCATAAGTCATTTCAGGTAAACAGTTCCGAAGGCATCACCCCACCTGCAACCGTGGCGCCTTCCGCTGGAACCGGCAGCTTGCGTGGCGTCGTCTTGAGTGGATACCGGAACGTCTGGCCCTGATAATTCTTGAACACGATCTCGTCGTCGGTGATGCGCTCGATGTATTCCGGATTGATCGGCACCTTGCCGCCGCCGCCCGGCGCGTCGATGACATACTGCGGCACCGCATAGCCCGTGGTATGCCCGCGGAGGGCGCGGATGATCTCGATGCCCTTGCGCACGTCGACTTTGAAGTGCGAGCCCCCGGTGATCAGATCCATCTGGTACAGATAGTAGGGTCGCACCCGCATTCGCAGCAGGCGATGCACCAATGCCTTCATGACGTCGGCGTCGTCGTTCACCCCCCGCAGGAGCACGCTCTGGTTGCCCAGCGGAACACCGGCAAACGCCAGGCGTTCGCAGGCGTCTTTGAGTTCCTGGGTGCATTCCTTCGGATGATTGACGTGGATGCTCATCCAGATCGGACCGTGCTTCTTGAACAGCTCGCACAATTCCGGCGTGATCCGCTGGGGCAGAAAAACCGGAATGCGCGACCCGATGCGAATGAACTCCACGTGCTTGATGGCGCGGAGCCGGCCCAGCAGGTGGTCGAGCTTGCGGTCGGAAAGCAGCAGCGGATCGCCCCCGCTGAGCAGCACATCGCGCACCTCGGGATGCGCCTCAATGTACCGTAGCGCCCGTTCATGTTCGGGATGGAAATTGTAGTCCTGCGCATTGCTCACCAGGCGGCTGCGCGTGCAGTAGCGGCAATAGGCCGCGCACCGGTCGGTCACCAGGAACAGCACCCGGTCGGGATAGCGGTGCACCAATCCCGGCACCGGCGAGTGCGCATCCTCGCCGAGGGAATCGAGCATCTCTTCCTCCGATACGAGCATTTCATCGCTCCGCGGAATGACCTGCCGGCGAATCGGACAGTCCGGGTCGTTGCGGTCGATGAGGTTAAAGAAATAGGGCGTGATCGCCAGGGCCAGTTTGCGGCCGGCAAACAGACAGCCCGCCTTTTCTTCGGGCGTGAGCGTCATGAATTGCTCAAGCTGAGCCGCGCTCGTGATGCGGTTCTTCAGCTGCCAACTCCAATCCCGCCAGTCGGCTTCCGGAAGGTGCTGCCACAATCCTTGCCCTTCGAACCAAGAGGAGCGGTCTTCAGTGTAGGACATAATGCAGAGGCAATGTAATAAGCCTCCTAACCATTCTGTCAAATGGCCGCACGCCTCCGGCGAGGGAACACCCGTCCACACCGTCGGTTAGCACAGTTGGGACTTCGAGCGAAACGCCGCTGGGGCGTCGCGCCCCCAGTCCACCCGCTGCCGTCTAGGCCGGGGTTTGCGCCCTGGAGCCGACCGACTCCAACACCCGGATGGGCACAATGGCGCAGGGCAGGCCGCGCAGGAACAACCGCCGTTGCAGGGCAAATGCCGTGTAATTGTGCAACCAGCGTGTCCAGAAGGTCTCCCGCTCGAACACGAGCTGGCCCGTGAAGAAAATCACGTTGGCATTGCGCTCGATCAGCTCGGGCACGAGCTTGCTCAGTTCATCGAGCACCTCATGGCCCACGGCGGTCACCGCCTCGGCCTCGCCTCCGCGGGTCCGCACGAATTTCACGTAACGTTCAGCCTCCTGTTTCACGTGCGCCCGCAGCCGCTCAATCTCGTCCGATCCTTTGAAGTTGCCCGCATCGAGAATGCCGATCTGGACGAACACCATGCGACGGAAGCCACCACCAAACAGGCGCACCGCGCCCAATAGCGTGTGGAGTCCGAGGCCGTTGAATCCGTTGACGAGAATGACGGCGGTGCGGTTCGACGTCGGCGCAAAATCTTTCGCCCCGGGCTGCGCCGGGAGTTCCGCGGCCTGGACGATACTGTCGAGGTTCGCGATCTGCTTCCGCACGCCGTCATAATGGCGGCGCACCGCGAACGCGGTCGCGATCAGTACGGTGGTCGTGACCAGCGTCACCCAGCCCCCGCTGAAAAACTTCACCCCCGCCAGCGTGATGAGGATGGAAAACGTGAGGCCAAATCCCACCGCGTTGATGGCCAGCCTCCATTTCCAGGAAGGATCCTCCCGGCGCACCTGCCACCAATGGCGCACCATTCCGGCTTGGGACAGGCTGAAGGTGATGAAGACGTTGATACTGTAAAGGACGATCAGCAGGCCCACGTCGCCCCGGGTGAGCAGCAGCACGGTCAGCGACGCACAACCCATGACCAGGACGCCATTCAGAGTGACAAAACGGTCGCTCAAGGCAGTGAAGCGCGTCGGCATCCACCGGTCGAGCGCCATGTTGGCCAGCACGCGGGGTCCGTCGATGAAACCCGCCTGCGCGCCGATCATCAGCAAGGCTGCTGCGCTGGTCAGGGCGACGTTCACAAAGGTGCTGGCCAACCACGGCGGCCAGTTCGCAGAAAGCTGTCCGAGAAGCACGGCGTTAAGCGTCTTGCCCTCGACCGGGCGCGCTCCGACCAGCAGGTAAGCAACGAACAGGCCGGCGACCATTCCACCAAGCGAAAGTGCCATGAGCAACATCGTGCGCCGACCGGTTCGCACCCGCGGCTCGCGCAGGATCGGCAGGCCGTTGCTCACCGCCTCGATACCCGTGTACGTGCCCGCACCCATGCTGTAGGCGCGCAGGAGCAGTGCCACCACCCCAAACATCCCCACCTCGGTCGAAGCACTGTGCACGGCGTTCATTGAATCGCCTGGAAGGGCCGCCAGAGCGCCGGCATGAGCCCCGAATACATAGAACACCGCAAAAGTGTGGGTGATCAGGAACGTCCCGAACACCGGAACCAGCAGCAGCACCGACTCGCGCACGCCCCGCAGATTGAACATGGTGAGGAACAAAATGCCGCCCACCGAGGCCGCGAGTTTCCAGGAAAACCACGCTGCGGGCAGGAAGCTGAACAGAGCATCCATGCCGCTCGCGACCGAGACTGAAATGGTCAGCACATAGTCAATGAGCAGGGCCGAGCCCGAAACCACACCCGCCGTTGGCGAGAGCAGCCGGCTGGCCACGAGATAGCCCCCGCCGCCGGCCGGAAACAACGCGATGATCTGCGAGTAGCTGGCGCAGATGATCATCACTGTGGCGGCAGTCATCAACGCGACAAACACCGCGAGCGGCGGGTGCGCCAGCAACACCTTGTACGCCTCTTCGGGACCGTAACACGACGAGGACAGTCCGTCGGCGCCGAGCCCAACCCAGGCGAGTATCGCGACGAGCGAGAGTTTGTGGAACAGGCCGTGATCGGTCAGATCGCGTTCGCGGCCGATGAAGAAATTCTTCACCACCCGCATCAGGGAGCTGTCAGTCATATCGGTTGTCATGTTTCGCCGCACGCCGGCGGCACTGCCTGGCGGGACAACCGTGATGACGCGGGCTTCGCGTCGCAGAGGATCGCCCTTCCCCTTGCCTGCGAGGTTAGCTGACGGGCTCGGCCTGAGAAGTGGCCTTGGCAGTGGTGGCTCACCGCCGTACGCCCCGGCCGCGCTGCTTGCGCAAAACACGGCGTTTGGGTTCCCCGCGCCGTCCCGCGGGAACGCAGAACGGCTTCGGCTGCTGAATTGTCGGCAGCAAGAAATGGAAATTATTCCTCACCGTCAATCGCCTTCAAAGCGGACCTAATTTCAAAATGCGTATCATAATACACTTGCGCCAGTTTGTAATGACCAGGACCTCCGCCCTGGCACCGCCGCTACAAAACCCTTGGCACATGTGAAGAAAGGGCATTTCGTCGCGTTTTGATGCCCACGTCACGTTCAGGAGTCCTCGCGCTCGAAGACGGCTCGGCCTTTCGAGGCCTCGCTTTCGGTGCCGAGGCCACCATCACCGGCGAGGCGGTGTTCAACACCAGCATGACCGGCTACCAGGAGATCCTCACGGATCCGTCATACTTCGGCCAGATCGTCACCATGACCGCCGTGCAGATCGGCAACTACGGCGTCAATCCCGACGACGAGGAGTCCCTGGGCGGGCCGAAGGTCTCCGGCTTTGTCGTGCGGGAACTGTCGCCCGTCAGCAGCAACTGGCGGAGCCGCATGGGCCTCGATGACTACCTCCGTCAGTACGGAATTCCGGGCCTGCAGGGAGTCGACACGCGCTCCATCACCAAGAAGCTTCGGGTCACGGGCGCGATGAAATGCTGCCTCAGCAGTGCGGAAATTTCCAACGAGGAAGCGGTGCGCCGCGCGCAGGCGTGGGAAGGACTGGTTGGCGTCGACTTTGTCAAGGAGGTGACCTGCCGGCAAACCTACCAATGGGACCCGGCAGGCTGCTGGGACGGGCCATTTTCCCTTGCCGGAACCACCCTGGGCTCCTGGATCGCTCCGACAAAGCGCTTCAAAGTCGTGGCGATCGACTATGGGGCCAAGCGCAACATTCTCAAGAAACTGCGCCAGCATGGATTCGACGTCTGGGTGGTGCCGGCGAATGCCACGCCAGAAATGGTGGATGAACTCGCCCCCGACGGCGTGTTTCTCTCCAACGGCCCTGGCGATCCCGAGCCGCTCGATTACGCGTACCGCACGGTGGCACGCCTCATTGAGAAATATCCCACCTTCGGCATCTGCATGGGCAACCACATGATCACCCATGCGCTCGGCGCCAAGACCTTCAAACTCAAGTTTGGTCACCGCGGAGCGAACCAACCCGTGAAGAACCTCGAAACCGGCAAGGTCTCGATCACCGCCCAAAACCATGGTTTTGCCGCCCGGCCCGAGGATCTGGAGCAACGCGGCGCGATGGTCACCGAGGTCAACCTGAACGACAACACGGTCGAGGGTCTGCGCCACAAAACGCTCCCGGTTTTCTCCGTGCAGTACCACCCGGAGGCTTCGCCCGGTCCGCATGACGCCGATCCGCTCTTCGTTGATTTCTACCGGTTGATCGAGCGGCGAAAAGCAGGGAAGATCTGACTGCGGAGCGGTAGGGCGGGGTCGCCGTACCGAGCCCTCGCTCGTGGACAAGAACGCCGTCAGGTGATCGGTGGAGGAGCCTGCTTGTCCCGACAATTCGCATCGTTACGGCTTGGCTTATGGCTCTCAGCTTAACGTTTCCCGCCGTCCTCCAGCGCCTGCTCGAAACGTTCGGCGTCGTCCGGCGTGTCGATGCCGATGGTTTGATCTTCGGTCAGGCCAACCATGATATCGTAGCCGTTTTCGAGCACGCGAAGCTGTTCCAGCCGCTCGATCTTTTCGTACCGCCCCGGCGGCAGCGATGCGAGTTTCTCCAGCAACGCGGCGTGGTAGGCATAAAGTCCGAGGTGCTTGTAGCAGGGATTGGAGGCGACCCACGCATCATCGACGGTCAGTCCCAGATCGCGGGAAAACGGCATGCGGGACCGCGAGAAATAGAGCGCCCGGCCATCGCGGCGAATGACGACTTTCACCTGGTTGGGATTGTAAAAGTCGGCCACGCGGCGGAACGGCGTCGCCAGCGTGGCCATTGGCGCCTCGCCGCCAATGAGCCGGGCCAGTTCGCGGATCTGCCCGCCCGTCACGAGCGGCTCGTCCGCCTGCACGTTGACGATGCGGTCTGCCCGCACGGTCCGGTTGGCCTCCGCCAGCCGGTCGGTGCCGCTCGGATGCGCCGGGGAGGTCATGATCACCTTGAATCCGTGGGGCGCGACGGCCTCCCGCAACCGCTCGTGATCCACCGCGAAGTACAATGGAAACTCGGGAGCCTCGGCCGCAATGCGCTGTGCGACCCAAAGGAGCAGCGGTTTTCCCCTGATCGGATGCAGCAACTTCCACGGAAATCGGGTCGATTCGAGCCGGCAGGGGACGATGATGGCGGTGGTGGGCATGATGTTGCGTATGTCACGGGCACAGCCGGCGGGCAACGCCGAAGGAGCGGCGCCGCTCTGGTTTGGTTGGCTTGAGGTGTGCTTAATCCTGCTGTATCACACTTCATTTTCCAGCATGCCTGCAGCCTGCGCAAGATCTGAGGCGTCCGTTTCCCAGGACCGCGCATCCGGGATCAACCCGCATATTCCTCGTGCTCCGGCCGACGCCGCAGTCGAGGGCAGGAGAATGATCGTGACAACGACCACGACGGTGAAACATGCGGGTCGGGACAGCGTCATGAGGCCGGTCAGCGCAATCCGGACATTCGGTTTTAAGATTGCCAGCAGGGTGTCGGACCGTCGAGATTCCAGCCCTTAGTCGAGAACTACATGGACAAAGTCGAAGCCACACCGACCACGCAGCAGCACGTGAGAGAGTTCGTCGTGCAGAATAAGATGGGCATTCATGCCCGGCCGGCCGCCATGGTCGTGCGTATCACCAACAAGTACCGCTGCGACGTATTCGTGGAAAAGGACGAGGAGCAGGTAAACGGGAAGAGCATCATGGGGCTGATGATGCTCGCCGCCGGCAAAGGCTCGAAGGTGAAGTTTATCGCGACGGGTGATGATGCCCCGCAGATGCTGGCCGAGTTGGAGCAGCTCTTCGTCCGCAAGTTCGACGAAGCTTGACCCCCTCAGCGTAGACCGGAAGACGCGAAGTCTCGCGGCTTGGGCGGTTCTGGCGCTTTGACCCGGATCACAGGCCAAAAAAGGCCTTGGCGGTGGCGGTGGTGACCGCCGCCAGCTCGTCGTAGCTCACGCCGAAAAGGCCGGCGCAGTATTCCGCGGTGTGGCGCAAATACGCCGGCTCGTTCGGCTTGCCGCGCTGCGGCACCGGAGCCAGGTACGGCGCGTCGGTCTCGATCATCAGCCGCGCCAGCCCCTGCGCTTTCGCCGCCGCGCGCACGCCTTCGGCATTCTTATACGTAATCACGCCGGTGAACGAGCCGCGACCGCCCCGCCGGCCAAGGGCGTTCATCTCCTCCGGCCCTTCGCTGAAACAGTGGAAGACCACCCGGCTCCAGTCGACCCCGCTCCCATCAATCATCGCCACGCATTCGCGGAAGGCGCCACGCGAATGCACGACGACGGGCGCGCCGACGCGCCGGGCGATTTCCAGCCCGGCCGCAAACGCGGCCTGCTGCCGCGCAAAGATCCGCTCCGCCTCCGCGGCCTCCGGTGGCAGATGAAACCGGTCCAGCCCAATCTCACCCAGGGCCACCGGCCGCGGCGCATCGCCGGTAAAGAACGCCTCCAATTGCGCCGTCGCCTCCTCCCAGTTCGCTTCAACCGAGCCCGGATGCAGTCCCACCGCGTAACGCACTGTCCCGGCCCGTTCGCGCGCCAGGTCGCGATAGAGCGTCCAGTCGCCCGGCTCGGTCCCGATGGCAATCATCGCCTCCAGCCCGGCCGCCCGCGCCCGCTCGAGCACGACCGGCAGTTCACCGCGCCGGGCGAACGAGTCAAGGTGGGTGTGGGTGTCAATGAGTCCCATGGTCATGCCTGCACGTTCCTTGGCCGATATGTTCAACGCGTCCATCCCAAACCTGCTTTCATCCCTCGAAGGCGGGGTCATTCAGCAGACGTTGCGCCGGCCGCTCGCGGAAGAATCGTAGTTATGGGTTAAATACGGAACTGCCGCGCCCGCGCGCCGGCCTTCCGTACCGGAGGATCCTCCGCGGCCTACCGCCGCAGATACAGCGCGCCATAACGCTCGCGCAGATAGCGCAGCAGAGGCTGCGGCGTCAACGGCCCGCCGGTGACGACCCGGACCAGCTCCTGGGTGTCGTGGCGACGGCCCTGTTCGTGGACGTTCCGTCGCAGCCAGCCGAGCAGCCGCGAGAAATCGCCGCGCGCGAAGTCCTCGTCCAGCCCCGGCAGGTCGCCCTGGGCCTGGTACCAGAACTGCGCGGCCATCATGTTGCCGAGGCAGTAGCTCGGAAAATAACCGAACGCCCCGCCCGACCAGTGCACATCCTGCAGCACGCCTTCCCGGTCGTTGGCGGGCGTCAGCCCGAGGAGCTCCTGCGCCAGCGCGTTCCACGCCGCCGGCAGGTCCCGCACCGCCAGTGTGCCGGCAAACAGCCGCTTCTCGATCTCGAATCGCAGAATGATGTGCAGGTTGTAGGTGACCTCGTCGGCGTCGACGCGGATCAGCGTCGGCCGCACCGCATTGACCGCCAGGTGGAGCTCGTCGGAGGAAACCGCGCCGAGCTGCGCGGAAAACGTCTCGCGGAAGCGCGGCTCGAAAAACCGCCAGAAGGAGCGGCTGCGGGCCACCTGGTTTTCCCACAGGCGGCTCTGCGATTCGTGCACGGCCATGCCCACCGCCTGGCCGAGCGGCGTGCCCTGACGGTCGAGCACGAGGCCCTGCTCGTACAGGCCGTGGCCGGTTTCGTGGATCGCGCTGAACAGCGAATTGAGCGGATTGCTCTCGTCGAAATGCGTGGTCATGCGGATGTCGGCGCCGCTGCCCTCGCAGAACGGGTGCAGCGACACGTCGATCCGCCCCCGTTTGTAGTTGAAGCCGAGCCGCCCGGTCACGGCGTGCAGAAACTCGCGCTGCCGCTCCACTGGGAACCCGCGGAAGATGTCCGGCCGCGCCTTGATGGGCGACGACACGATCTCGCGCATGAGCGGCACCAAGCCCTCCTTCAGCTCCGCGAAAAGACGCTCGATTACCGCCGCGGTCATCCCCGGATCGTGCCGGTCGATCATGTAATCGTAGGGCGCCGCGGCATCGCCCAGATAGGCGGCCTCCTGTTTTGCCAGCTCAAGGTGTTTCTCCAGGAAAGGCGCGTAGCCGGCGAAATCGGCCTTGGCCTTGCATTCCGCCCACGCGTGAAAGGACCTGCTGCTGTGGCGCGCCTTTTCGCTGACGAACTCCGGCGGCAGCTTCACCACGCGGTCGTAGTCGCGGCGGCTGTATTTGAGCACGACCCGCTGATCGGCCGAAAACTCCTCCGGCCGGCCCTCCAGCAGCGTCAGCAGCTCCCCCACCCGCGGGTCGCTGGCCGCGGCATGCTGCAGCTCGGCCATGACGCCGAGCTGGTCGCCGCGGAGATCGGCGCTGTCCGGCGGCAGATTGACCTGTTCATCCCAGCCCAGCAGTCCGTTCACCGTGCCGAGAACATGAGCGCGTTTGAGTTTCGAAACCAGTTCCGCATAGGCTGCTTCAGTGGTCATGCGGCCATTGAACCAAGGCCGCGGCCGTTCGCGAGTGCTTTTGCGGGCCCGAACCTGTTCCGCCCGAGGCATCCGTGGCCGGCGGCCGGTCACACGCTTGCCACGGGACCGGCGCTCGAAACCAAGAATGCCGGCGCCTCCGCCAAGACCCACCCCGCCCCATCAGGCCGGCAATCCGCGGACCGGCGAGAAATCGTCCGCCAAACCCGCGTCCGGTCGCGGCAAAGTTGCCTCCTCCGCCGACGCCCACGCGAGAATCTCGTCCGCCAGGTCGTCGGCCGAATCTTGCTCGTACCACCGGAAACTGCCGGGCGAACCATCGGGAGATTCAGGCACACTGTCGCTGATTGCCGTGCAGAACGAAAGCATGGTCCCGCACGAACCGTCCGACAGGTCATTCCAGACAGGGGAAGGGCACGCGTTCATTGCGACCTTAATATAACCTGTTTTGGTGACAATTCCGCGACGGTCCGGCAAAATCCGTGTAGAAAGGGTTCCGCGGGCGCCGAATCCCGGCCGGCGGCTGGCGCAAGTAACCAACGGGCCGGGCAGTCTCCCGCCCGGCCTGAGCACAACCGATCAACTGACAAAAGACCTATTTGGTGACGACCCGGATGCTGCCGCCCGAAGTGCGCAGCTTGAGCAGGGGGCCACCGCCGTTGACATTGCCGGAAAGATGGCTGCGTCCTGTGCCACCATCATCGAGCGTGATCGTCAACCCGTCCGCCCGGACCCGGCCGCCGCTCGTCGCCGCATCGAGCCGGAAGGCCGCGGCTTTGTCGACCGTCACGTTTACGTCACCGCCCGAGGTGCCGAGCGAACAATCGCCCTTGAGCGCGCCGCCGATCCCGGCTTCCACACTGCCACCGCTGGTGTGGGCTGAGAGCACATTCTCCACGAGTTTCACGACAATATCGCCCCCCGACGTGCCCAGGTCGGCCCGGCCCACAATCCGGTCCGCCCGGACGTTTCCGCCCGAGGTCCGCAGCTTCGTGTCCCCCGTGCACGATCCGAGGCTGACATTCCCGCCCGAGGTGCCGGCATTGACCGTGCCGTCGATGTTGCCGAGTTTCACATTTCCCCCGCTCGTGTTCAGCTCCATCCCGCCCGCCAGATCGCCGACCGTAAGGTTGCCGCCAGACGTCTTGAGATCGGTGCTGTAATGGCTTGGGACCGTGACGATAAAATCGACCTGCACTGGCTGCCGACCGCTGAACCAGCCGCCGACCCCGCGATCGTACTTGGCGCTGGCCGAGACGTTGTTGCCCTGCTGCTCGATCGTCAGCGTCAAATCCTTCAATACGTCATCGGCCTCCGCGTCATTGCTGGCGCGAATCTTTTCCTTCGCCACGACCTTGACCGTGTCACCGGCACCCGGCTCCACGCTGATGTTGCCGCCGGCGGTCTCGACCTTGAGCGTGCCGCCCGGCTGAACCGCAAAGGTTTTTTCAACCGTTCGTTCGACGGTGGCTTTGAGGAAGACGGGGGCGGCAAAGAACCACCCGAAACCAATGATCAATGGGAGAGAGAGTTTCATGACGGGGAAGACGGGGATTGTGAACAGAAGAACCCGGTTGCCGGGCAAAAGTTACAGAAATTCAGTGCGACCGGTTGGAAATGGTGTCCGATGTTTTGCAGTGCCAGGCACGGAAGATCATGGGACAGGAAAGGCTGCCAACGCCTCGCCGACGTCGTCTACAGCTCGCAGGTCGGCGACGGTCACATCTGCATCCCGCTCGGTCTTGGGCTCTGCGCGCTCTTTTTGCCCGTGGCCGTGCCGGAGTTCTTCCTGACGGGCCTCGTGATCCTGCTCGGCGCGGCCGCCGCCCATGCGATTCTCCTGCTCGCGTTCGGCGGGCTGCCCCGCTGGGCCGGATGGCTCTTCACCGCCGCCTACGCGTGGTTCCTCTACGAAGGCCTGGCGTGACTCAGTGGCCGCCCAAGGTGGGGCGGCTTGTCCCCAAAACGCTCTGGGGGGACGCGTTGGGGACAAGCCGCTCCACCCTCGATCCGTCAGTACATTATGTAAGCCACAGTAAAACGAGGCCCGGGCTCCAGTCTCTGGCAGCCTCCCGGCCCCGGCCTCCCCGACGCCGGCGGGGTCCTGGGCGGCGCGTTGCCGCCGGTCAGGAAGGATAGCCCCCCGTGATGTATTGTTTCAGTTGCTCGGCCTCCTGCCGGTGTACGTCGGCGGCCCAGCGCAAGACGTCTCCGATCGAAATCAGGCCGAGCAGCCGCCCGCCGTCCACCACCGGCATGTGCCGGAACCGTTTCTCGGTGAAAACATCCATCACGTGCTGGATCGGCGCGTCGGGTGCAACCGTGACTGGATTGGGCGTCATCACCTGGCTCAACCGCGACGTTTTCGGATCGAGGCCCGCCGCCACCACGCGCCAGAGCACATCGCGCTCGGTAAAGATTCCGACGAGCCGGCCGCCCTCCAGGACAAGCACGGAACCCACTTTCCGCCGGTTCATCTCTTGTGCCGCCTGGGTGACGGTTACGGTGGGGGGCACGGAAACGGTGCCCTTCCCCTTGTGTTCGAGCAGGACTGAAATCGAAGTGTTCATTAGCAAACCTAAATCTGTGTTTGCACCGATTCAGTTCTGCTGATGCAAAAGACACAACCGCAAACGCCCGCGCCGCGCCTAATCTGCTTCCCCGGCCCATCTTAGCCGGATCGATGCAGTCGGGGCGGGGCGGGATCGTCCTTCTTCGCCAAGGCTTCCGCCGTCGCTGAGCCTATGGCGGACACGTCGGGGCGCAGGCCGGATCCCGCCGCTTAGTAATGTAGGGCGGCATCGCCGTACCGAGCGCCGCAAGGCGCGACATCCGCCATATGCCGCCGTTTTGCGGCACACGACGGGGTCCGGCCGGTGCGGCGCGGTTCAGCGACCACGCCCTACAATGCCGCACCGGACAGCCCGCAGAACCGCGAGTGAAAATCGCGCCGACTGCATGAGTCCGGCTTAAGTCAGGTCGGATAACCGCCCGCGATGTACTGCTTGAGCTGCTCGGCCTCGTGGCGATGGGTGTCCACCATGCGGCGGAGGATGTCGCCGATCGAAACCAGCCCCACGAGGCGGCCGTCGTCGACGACGGGCAGATGGCGGAAGCGCTTGTTCGTAAATAGCGTCATGACTTCTTCAACGGTCGTGCTTGAGGCGACCGTGATCGGATCGCGCGTCATGACCCGTTCGATCGGCGTGGTGCTCGGATCGACACCCGCCGCCACCACGCGTGACAGCACATCGCGCTCCGTAAAGATGCCGACGATCCGGTCGCTTTCAATCACCAGGATGGCACCGACCCGGTGGCGATCCATTTCCTTCGCCGCCGTCGCCACCGTGATATTCGGCGGGACGGAAAAGACCGTGGAGCCTTTGTGTTCCAACAGGACGGAGATCGAGGTATTCATGGGGTAATGTCCCGAAGTTCACCGACAGACTAATCACCTCCGGCCGACCTACAACTCGCTCGGTCGCTTTTTTGCCGGGGGGCGACCGGCGCAGCAACATCAGGTGCCGGCCCGGGATTTGACGCCAAACGCCCCATCCTGCTGGCTTTCGCCAATGCCGGATCTCTTCATCACCGCCGGCCGCAACGGCGCAGGGAACACGGAATGGGAAATGTGGAACACCGGAACCCGGGAATACCGCTCTTGCGCTCCTTGTGCCGAGGTAACAGTGGATCGGTCATTTTCGCGAGGATTTCAGGCCTCCTTCCCGCTATATTCCGAAGTTTGGACTGCGATCAGCCATAAGAAGTTCAAGAGACACAAGATCAGCGTTCCAGCCCTCCTGATATCCACATACCCTGCTCCCGCGAGCCTCTCGAATTCAGCTCTCCCGCTTTCAGCATCTGGCTCCGGGTCCTTTGTGTCTCGGTGCCTTCGTGGTGCAAAGACATGTTCTGATTTTCGTTGCGGCCTCAGCCGCGGCAGGACGGATGCGGGCTAACCCCGCGGGAAGAGCCGGTCCAGCGCGCCGAGACTCTTGAGCGGTGTTTTTGCCGGCGCCGCGACTGCCGCCGGCGGAGGCAACCGGTCCGCGGTCTTCGCGACCCCTCCCGACCGTGATTCGCTGGCCAAAGTCCTATGCCGAAGCGCGTTCAGCTCCCGATCGAGCTTCACCGTGGAAACCGGCTCGGCCGTGCCCAATTCCTGGGCAAAGAGGCTCACGCGAAACTCCTCGACCAGCCAACGATAATGCTCCGCCGCCTCCGATGCGCCAGGTTCGGCCGGTAGCGCCGCCACGGCCTTGACGTAGGGTGCCAGTCGCTTCGCCCGTTCGGCGTCACGGGTCTGATTCTCCTTCCAGCGGTCCGCGCGCAGTTTCATCGCTTTCAGGTAACGCGGGAGATGTGCCAGTTGCTGGAACGGCGTCGCGGCGATGAAGTCGGCCGGGAGCAACGTTTCCAGATCGCCGGCCAGACCGGGGTACGCCTCGGGATGGGTCAGCAATTCCTGCCGGAGTGCCAGGATCTCGCGCAGCAGATCCGCCACGCGCGGCACCACGCCGCGCAGGTCGCTTCGCGCCTGCTCCAGCTCGTGCGCAAAGGCCGCGGGCGTCAGCGGCTCCACCGCGCGCCCGCAGATCCACCGGCGCAGCGTAGCGTACGCCTGCTCCTGCAGCGCGTCGATGGAAAGCCAGGCCGCCGCGAGCACACCCAACGCCCGCAGATCGCGCAGGTCGCGCTGCAACCAGGCGAGTTCGTAGCGCAGTTGCAGCTCAAACAGGTGAAACAAGCCCCGCCGCATCGCGGCCTGCGCTTCCTCCGGCGCCTTGCACAGCCGCAACGCCACCCCGGCGTCGACCGGCACGAGCGCCGGATAAGCATAGACCGGGACCCCCGCCTGATCGCACACGTGCACCCGCGCGGGAATTTCGCCGAAGGTCCAGTCCGTCTGGCTCTCTTTCTCCCACCGGATCCGCGCGCGGCGCCAGGCGGGCGGATCCTCCCGGGCCACCTCCGCGCTGAGCTGGCGCTGCCGCTCGGCCAGCAAGCGATGCAGCTCGTCCAAGTCGCGGCTCGCCGCCAGCGGCCGGCCGCGCTCGTCGACGACCTGCACCCGCACGCGCAGATGATCGGCCAGCGGCTTGTCCGCCCAGACGCTGGGATCGACCGCCAGTTGCTGCGCGTCGCGCAAGTAACCGGCGAGCGTCGCCGCGAGAGAATCCTGCCGGTCGCGCAGGCGGGCGCGTTGCGCCACCGCGCGCGTCGCCGCCTTGGCCGTTTCCGCCAGTGGAATCAACGTTCGCCGCTGGCTGATCGGCAGCGCCTTCAGCAGATGCAGCACCTTGTCCTCCAGGTGGCCGGGCACGGCCCAGTCAAGTGC
>DASRKV010000192.1:0-4869 GCA_035648795.1 Opitutaceae bacterium | reverse complement strand
GCATCGGCCATTACACCGAGAATGACGTCAAGGAAGCCGCCCGCGCCCTCACCGGCTACCTCCAGCGGTTCGGCGAGTATCGATTTGTGTCCCGGCTGCACGACCACCAGTCCAAGACGATCTTCGGCCGGACGGGAAATTTCGACGGTGATGGCGTCATCGACCTGATCTATACGCAACAGGCGGCCGGCACCCATCTCCCGGCGCGCCTGACGCGATTCTATCTCACGGATGAGCCGGTGCCGGCGGCCTATCTCGACGCGCTGGGGGAGTGGTGGCGGGGCACGGGTTACGACCTGCGCCAGCTCACCCACCGCTATTTTTCCAGCCGCTTCTTTTTCGATCTGCAATTCCGCGGCGTTTGCATCAAAAGCCCGGTGCAGTTCTACCTGGGTCTCGTCCAGGATTTCTCGCTCGACGTGCCGCCGCTCCCGCGGCGCCTCGAGCCCGCCTTCCGCCGGATGGGCCAGGTGCTCTTTGACCCGCCGAATGTCCGCGGGTGGATCGGCGGCCGCGAGTGGATCAGTTCCACCACGCTCGAGGCCCGGCGTCTGCTGGCGCGCGCGCTGTTCCAGCCGTTCGACGAATCCCGGCTCAACGCCGATGAACAGAACGCGGTCCAGGCGGCGCGCGCGGCGGGACTGACGGCGTTCACCGTCGACGACGGCGCGCTCCGACCCCTGGCGGCGCTGGCCCCCGACGAGGCCGCCAGCCGCCTCCTGCGCACGCTGCTTCCGCTGCCGGTCGCCGACTCGTATCACCGCGCGCTGGGCGCGGCCCTGACGGCCGCCGGGCCGCCGGCGAACGCGCTCGCCCGCGTCCGCAACGCAGTCATCACGATCCTCGAAACGCCGGAGTATCAACTTTGCTGAGACGCAACTGCCGTCATGAAGAATCGGCCCAACCTCCTGCCCTCGACCCGGCGCGAGTTCCTCCAGCGGGGAGCCCAGGGCATCGGCTTGCTCGCCTTCGCGCGGTACGCTCCGTCCTTTCTGGTCTCGGCCGCGTCCGCGGACGTGCCGGCGCCGCGCCGGGACATGCCCATCCTCGTCCTCGTCCAACTGGCGGGCGGCAACGACGGCCTCAACACGGTGGTGCCCTACACCGACGATCTTTACTATCACCTGCGGCCCAGCCTCGCCGTGCCCAAGGATAAGGTCCTCCGGCTGGACGACCATGTGGGCCTCAATCCCGCCTGCGCCGGGCTCCACCAGCTCGCGCAGGACGGCAAGCTCGCGATCGTGCAGAACGTCGGTTATCCCAATCCCAACCGCAGCCATTTCCGCTCCACCGACATCTGGGAGACCGCCAGCGACAGCAACGAGTTCGTTTCGACGGGATTCGTCGGCCGCTATTTCGACAATTGCTGCAGTGGCGCGCCGGCCAACGGCAGTCCGCTCGGCGTCCACCTGACCAGCGAAGTGCCGGAGGTCTTCTTCGGCGACCGGGAGCATCCGACCTTCGGCGTCCCGCCTTATGGTGGCGGGCGTCCGCGCAACGAAAACCTTGGCTTGCTGGAGCAGTTGCTTCGCCAGCCCGGGGCCGCGGAGAACGAAAGCGCATCCTATCTGCGCCACACGATGATGGATGCGCTGGTCACGGAGCGAAAGGTCGCGGGTCTCCTGGACGGGTACCAGTCGGGGGCGGAGTATCCGCGCAATGCCTTCGCGTCCGAACTCCGCAACGTCGCCGCGCTCATCGCCGGCGGACTCTCCACCCGCGTCTATTTCGTCTCGCTCGGGAGCTTCGACACGCACGTCAACCAGCAGGGCCGGCAGGAGGCCCTGCTCAAGACGCTCGGCGACGGGCTGGCCGCGTTTCAGCGGGACCTCGAGGCGCACCAGCTTGCCGACCAGGTCTTGGTCATGACGTTTTCCGAGTTTGGCCGGCGCCCGATGGAGAACGACGGCAAGGGCACGGACCACGGGACGGCGGCGCCGCTCTTCGTCATGGGCGCGAAGGTGAAGGGCGGACTGCACGGGACGCCGCCGAACCTCGCCATCGATCGCAACCAGGATCTTACCTACCGCATCGATTTCCGCCAGGTCTACGCCACGGTCCTCGACCGTTGGCTCGGCGGCGATTCCGCCGCGGTCCTGGGCCACAAGTTCGAACCGCTGCCGTTCATCTGACCCCGGCTGCTCCGCCCGTGGCCGCGAGCGTCGGCGAGGGGCGGGAGCGCGTCCGAGGCGTTGCCCGGCTACGTCGCCGGTTGCGCGTTCTTCCACCGCGCTCCTCGGGTAAGCCAATCGCGGAGGAGCACGGCGCCCCAGCACCCGATCATCGCGTATACCCCCAAGATCAACCACATCGCGGCCGGGCTGTTCCAGTAGCTCACCTGGTTGTGCAGGAGCGCTTCTTTGAGAGGAACGTCGGTTCCATTCACCAGCACTTTTTCCGGCGCCCAGCGTTCGAGCAGATGGCCCGAGAATACGCTCACGAGCGTCTTCGCGAGGAACCACGGGACCATGGAGAGCCCGAGATAGGTTCCCTCCTGGCCCTTGGGCGCGATGGCCGCGGTGTATTCGTAGAGCTTGGGGGACCAGGCGACTTCGCCAATGGTGAGAAGGATCATGCACAGCAGCGCCATGACATAGTGCGCGGTGACGATGTTGGATCCGTAAAACGTCCACGGCACGGCCAGGGGGAACAGGGAGAGCGCCGAGAACATCGAGCCGTACACCAGCATGTTGAAGAGGTTAAACTTGTTCGCGAGCGGGATGAAGAGAACCAGGCCGATCACGATGCCAACGGGATTGATCGCGTTGAGGGTGCCGAAGGCGGCATCGGGTCCGATCGTGCGCAGCCAGTATTTGGGCATCAGCAGATACATGTAAGCGTAGACCGCGCGCACTCCGAGGGTGAGGGCGATCAAAACCAGCAGCCGCCAAAGCGTGGGTTCGCTCACCACTTCTTTCATGATCCTCAATGGCGACTTATGCTCGACCACAGCCTCCTGCTTTGCCTCCGCTGGCGGGTCGTCGGGACTTACGAGTTGGTCCTCCCTCCGGACGAGCGTGGCACCGACGACGAGACAGAGTGCGGCGGTGACGACACCCAACGTGAAGACATGGACGTCGGCCAGGTGAAGTTTGAGGCGGATCACATCGATCAGGAATCCTCCAGCGGCGGCGCCGACGTTCATGAAGAGATACCACAGATTGAAGCCCGCGCTGCGCGAGCGTTTCGTCGTGTAGCGCTGACAGGACGCCTGGAAGACCGTCTGGATTGATGCCATGAAGGGTGCCATCAACAAGAGGAGGGCGCTGGCGAGCAATCCGCGGTGAGGCAGCCCGGGCGTGAGCCCAACGACCACCATGGCCAGCCGCAGCATCAACTGTGCGACCATTGAAATGCCCAGCGATTTCCGGATGCCAAGCCAGTCAGTGAACATGCCGGACACAAAGAGAAGAATGGTCACGGCCGAGGTGAAAGCGGCGACGGAATAGCCGGCCTGCTTATCGCTCAATCCGAGGTCGTCCGACAAAAAGACCGAGGCAATCGTCAGAATCGCGAAGTAGGCGGTGCAATCCAAAAAGTTGACGATCTGGATGCCCCAGTACTCGCGCCCCGTTTCGCGCAAGACGCCAAAGTCCTTGAAATAGGCGACGATCAGTTGCGCGGCGGTCTTGCGGGGGACGGTTGATTCGTTCACGGGAGTCGGGGCGGTGGGCATGGCCGGGAATTTGCTGAATCGTCCGGACGGCGCCGGAGGTGCGTCACGATTGTTATCGCCATCGCCAAGTCAACCGTTGGCGGGCGACAAAGATCCCGGGTGACGGCGGAAGATCCTGCGGTCGTGAGCCGGCCAGCCACTCAGTCAGGCGATCGGTTGGCTTCAGGCTGGCCTTGAGAAAAGCGCAGGGCTTCATGGGCAGTTCTTGCTGGCTGAAGCGGACCTTGCGTAAAGTACCTCGGCATCACTGAGATTATGACGTCCCTGAGATTCACGGTTTTCATTTCGATCGTCCTGTCGGTTTGGGCCGCGATGCACGGCTATGTTTTCTGGCGGCTGGAATCCATGCCGTGGGTCGCGGATCATGTCGCGCGACGCGTGGTGGTCTGGACAGCCGTGGGTCTGGCGACGAGCTTTCCCCTGGCCCGGCTGCTGAATGCCCGGCATCTGGCGGCGGTGGGACGCCCGCTGGAGTTCTTTGCCGCGAACTGGGTGGGCGTGCTGTTCCTGCTGTTCGCGGCGCTGCTGACCGCGGACGTGCTCACGGTGGGAGGCTGGTTGTTTCCCCGGTCCGTTCCCACCGTCCGGGGGGCGGCGGCGATCGTCGCGCTCCTGCTCGCCGCAGTCGGCTGGGTGCAGGGTATGCGGCCACCGGTCGTGACCGAGCATGAGGTGCGGCTGGCGGGGCTCCCGAAGGAGCGCGACGGACTGGTGCTCGTCGCCGTTTCGGATCTGCACCTGGGTTCGCTGATCGGAGAGGCGTGGATGAAGCGCCGGATCGCGCGGCTAAACGAGCTGAAGCCGGATGCCGTGGTGATTGTCGGCGACCTGGTCGATAGCGAGGTGGGGGCGTTGGAGCCGCTGCTGCCGGTGCTCCGAACACTCCGGGCGCCACTCGGTGTGTGGGCGGTGACGGGAAACCACGAGTATTATGCAGGCCTTGACCGCAGCCTGGCTCTGCTCGAGGCCGCGGGTTATGCGGTCCTGCGGGATCGGGCGGTCGAAATCGCGCCCGGACTCGTGGTTGCCGGGGTGGACGACCTTGGAGCCCGCCGGCAATTCGGCCGAAACGAGCGGGCGATGGAACAGGCGTTGGCGAACCGGCCGCCAGGGGCCGTGGTCCTGTTGTCCCATTCGCCCATGCAGGCCGACGCGGCCGCCGCGTTGGGTGCCGGACTCATGCTCTCCGGTCA
>DASRKV010000191.1:0-7060 GCA_035648795.1 Opitutaceae bacterium | reverse complement strand
GGCGACCCGCTCCTCGACACCGACGGCATCGACTGTTCCGATCTCGTCAAAGAAACGGCGAAACGCCGCGTGCGGGGGAGCTGACATACGGGTGGATAATATCGTCCTCCGGACCTCCGAAAACAACGTGAAAGTCGCCGGGGCGCCGGCGGGCTCTCCCGGCGCGCGCCGGCTTCTGGTCCTAAATGGTCACCGCCGGCTGCGCACCCGCCACCGGCGGTCAACCCGCGGGTTGCCGGCTTTGCGGTCAGCGCCCGCCCACGATCGCCGCCCGTCCGCGGCGAACCGGCCTAGGTCTGATCGGCGTCGTACGTGAGCCCGATCGCTTCGCGCCATTGATCGAGGGTCGCCATGTTGCCCAGCGTATCCGCCGCGGTCATCTGCGGCACCTCGTGCAGTCCGGCCGCAAGCGCCGCCGCAAATGCGTCGGCCTCCAGCGCATAAAGCGGCGGCGCGGCGATCGTGATCTCCTCCGGGACCGTGGCGCCGGAGCGATGGAGAAAAATCGTCGCCGTGCCGCCTTCCCGGTTCGGACTCCACGGAACCGGCACATGCAGCCAGCCTTTGCTGCCATAGATTCGCGCGGAGTTGTCCTGCATCAACCCGATCCCGCACGCCACCTGGGCTACCACGTCATTCGCGAATCGCAGGGTCGCGGCGGCATAGGCATCCACTGCCGCGCGCGGATGGAGGTAACCCGCGCCGACCACGCTCACGGGATCGGCAAAAGCCTTCCCCTCCGCGGCGCCTGCCACCAGGCGGGCAAAGGAAACCGGATAACCTCCCACGTCGAGAATCCCGCCGCCGCCGAGCGCCTTGCTCCAGAGCCGCGCGCCCGGATCGAAGTCATTCTGAAAACTGAACGTCGCCTGAATCAGGCCGACCCGGCCAACGGCGCCGCTCTTCACCAGCTCGACCACTTTCGCCGTCTGCGGGTGGCAGCGGTACATGTAGGCTTCCATCAGCATCACACCGTAGGCGCGCGCCATCTCGAACATCGTCGCCGCCCCGCTGCAGTTCACGTCGAGCGGTTTTTCGCAGAGAACATGTTTGCCCGCCTTGGCTGCGCGGATCGTCCACTCCAGGTGAAACGGATGAGGTGTGGCGACGTAGACCGCGGACACTTCTGGGTCGCCGAGCAAGGCGTCGTAGGATCCGTGGGCGCGCGCCAGTCCGAATTCCTGGGCAAATCGGTCCGCCGATTTCTGTGTCCGGCTGCCGACCGCCACCAATTGTCCCGTCTGCGATGCGGCGACACCCCGTGAGAAAACGCCGGCGATGTGGCCGGTCCCCAGAATTCCCCAGTGCAATTTCGTCATGCGCCAAGTTTTGCGCCTTGTCGGGCGCAATGCAACGCCGGGCACGCGATTCCCCGATGCCCCGCGCCCCCGCGACACCCATGACGGCGCGCTTCGGATGCACCGCCGGCGTCCGCCCGACGCCGCCCCGAATTCCTCGACCGGATCCGGGCCTGGTTTCCGCCGCCATTTTGTGACCGATCGTCGAGGGGCGATTTGAAAGTGCTGGCCAGTCGGGCTATCTCGGCAATGTTCGCACTCCGGCCGCGCAGTCGCCCGATTTCTCTCCATGCAAAAACGTTTGGCTCATCTGGTCCTGGCCTTGCTGCTGACGGCGGGAACCGCCGCCCTGGCGGATACTCCGGTTCGCCGGCAGATCGTCGTGGTGGTCTGGGACGGGATGCGACCCGACTTCATCAGCGAGCAAACCACGCCGCATCTCTGGGCCCTGGCACAGTCCGGCGTGTTCTTCGCGCAGCACCATCCGGTCTATCTCAGCGCCACGGAGGTCAATGGCACCGCGCTGGCGACGGGCGCGTACCCGGCGCACAGCACGATCATCGGCAACAAGGAATTCCGCCAGGGAATCGATCCGGAAAAACCCGTGAGTGTCGAGAATCCGGCGGTGATCCGCCGCGCCGACGAGCTCGCCTACGGTCACGATCTGGCCGTCGGCACCCTGGCCGAGTTCCTGCATGCGCAGGGCCTGCGCACGGCGGTCGCCGGCGCGAAACAAGTCGCGCTGCTGGCCGACCGCGCGCCGCGGCCCAACGATCCCGCTTCCTCACCGGTGATCTACGAAGGCGCCGCGCTCCCGCCGCGTCTGGAGTTGGATCTCTCGGCCGCGCTCGGCGATTTTCCCGCCGTCAAGCAGGACGCCGCCGGCCGGGGAAACAAAATGGCCCGCGACGCGTGGACCACCCGGGCGCTGCTGGAAGTCCTGTGGAAAGACCGGGTGCCGCCTTTTTCGCTCCTCTGGCTGGCGGAGCCGGATTATTCGCAACATGAAACTGGTCCGGGTTCGGCGGCAGCGCTCGCCGCCATCCGAAGCAGCGATGACAACCTCGGCCGCGTGCTCGCGGACCTCGATCGCCGCGCGCTGCGGGCGAGCACGGACGTTCTGGTCGTGTCCGATCATGGTTTCTCCACCATCCTGCGCGCGTTCGACGCGGCAGCGGATCTGTCGGCGGGTGGATTTGAGGCCACGCGCATCGCCCGCGGCGGCTTGCACTCCGGCCAGGTGCTGGTGGTGAGCAATGGCGGCACGGTGTTTCTTTACGTCGGCGGACACGATCCCGCGCTCAGCCGGCGGGTGGCCGCCTGGGTGCAAACCCGAGACTGGGCCGGCGTGGTGTTTATGCGCGAGGCGATCGACGGGACGTTCCCACTCGCGACGGCGCACCTGGATTCGCCCGAGGCGCCGGACGTGGTGGTGGCGCTTCGTTGGATCTGGGATCGGAGCGCCACCGGCGCACCGGGACAGATCTGGTCTGACAGTTTCGAACGCGGTCCCGGCCAGGGCAATCACGCCAGCCTTTCGGCCACCGACATGCATAATACGCTGGTGGCCGCCGGACCCGATTTCCGCGTCGGCGTGCGCGATCCGCTCCCCAGCGCCAATACCGACCTGGCGCCGACGATCCTGTGGATTCTCGGCTTCCAGCACGCGGCCATGCAACGCGACGGCCGGGTGCTGGGCGAAGCGCTCGTCGCCGAAGCGCCTCCGCTCCGGTCGTTCGAGATCAAACACCTCACCGCCCGCCGCGATCTCGGCGAGGGTCGTGTCTGGGAGCAGTATCTCAACGTCAGCGAACTGAACGGCGTCCAGTATCTCGACGAGGGCAATGGAGCCCAGAAACCGGAAAGCGGACACCTGAAACCGGAAAGCGGAAACCGGAAACCGGAAAGCAAAGACCGAACCGAATAGCCGCCCCCTTAAATACCGGAGAGAGGATACCGGAAACCGGATAGCAGAGTCCAAACCGAATAGCCTCCCTCAAAAAGACCGGAGAGCGGAAACCGGATACCGGAAAGTGCTGCCGTCCCGCTCTCCGGTATCCGGTTTCCGGTATTGTAAGCGCGCCGCCGTTCGGCAATATATTGCGACAGGTAGGTCCCGTATCCCGGAAATGTTCCGGAGCCGGCCCGTCCGAATCACCCCAGGTCCAAGAAGGGAGTCATCATGCCCAAGGCCAAGGTCATCTCGTTGGTGAACATGAAGGGCGGTGTCGGCAAGACCACGTGCGCCGTCAATCTGGCCGCGTATTGCGCGCGGGATCACCAGAAGAAAGTCCTGCTCGTCGACCTCGACCCGCAGACCAATACGTCGCTGAGCCTCATGGCCGAGGACACCTGGTCCCAGTGGGCCGAACAGCGCGGGACCATGGCCGATCTCCTCGAGGTCGAGGGCCGGCGCAAGCAGGAGGACGCCGTGAAACTCGCCGACTGCATCGTCCACGGTGTGCGCCCGGAACTTCCGACCCTCGATCTGCTGCCGAGTCACCTCAAGCTGACCTTCCTGGACCTCGACCTCGCCGCCCGCCCCGGCCGCGAGCGCATCTTCGCGCGCAAGCTCGAGAAAGTGCTGCCCGACTACGACCTCGTGATTTGCGATTGCCCGCCCAATCTCCAGACCGCCACCCAGAATGCGCTCTATGCGAGCGACTATTACATCGTCCCGATGCAGCCCGATTTCCTCTCGTCGATCGGGCTGGGGCTCCTGCAGGACCGCCTCGCCTACCTCCGCAAGGAACTGGAGTTTCGGATCAGTTGCCTCGGCGTCGTGTTCTCCCGCGTGCGGCGCCATATCGCGTTTCATCAGGACACGATGCAGCGCCTCCCCAAGGCGCCCGAGTTCCGCCGGCTGCACTTCTTCCGCACCGTGATTCCGGAAAACATCACCCTGAGCGAGGCGCCCATGGCGGGCAAACCGGTCCTGCTCTTCGATCACGCCGCCCCCGGCGCCGAGGCCTTCCGCGATTTGGCCACCGAAATCCTCGCGCGCCTCGACGGCAAGTGAGGATTCCGGCGCGGCGCCCGGCCCGCCGGAATCCTAGCTCTTCGCCGTCAGCTCGTCGTAGACCGTGCCGAGGATTCCCGGCAGCCGGTTTGGCGGCGGCAGGTGGAAGTCGGGGAAGCCCGGCAGATTTTCGAGCGCCGCGATCTGGTCTTTCGTCTGCCCCGCGGCAATGCCCTGCTGCACGCGGTCGAGCAGGGCGTTGAGCAGATCGCGCATGACGAGCAGATCGTCGCGCGTGCCCGTGACGCCGAACTTCGCGTTGCCATGCCCGAAGAGGTAGATCGCATCCGCCGGAAAATCGCGGTGCACGTCCTCCAGGCGCTGCACCCAGCCGCGCACACTCGCCCCGCCGGGCCGGTCGACATACGGATAGAGCCGGTTGAAGACGAGGTCGCCCATGTGCACCACATTGGCCTTCTCGAACATGATGACGGCGTCGCCGTTGGTGTGCGCCGGGCCGAAATACTGCGCCGTCACCACCTCGTCGTCGCTTTCATGCCGCCAGACGTCGGCGAACGTCGTGTCGGCGAACACCTGTTTGTCGAGGTCGCCGGACTTCTCCGCGGCGGCGAACTGCAGCTGGGGGACGTTGGCTTGCGCCACGATCGTCCGGGTCACCGGCTTGAACACCGGGTTGCCGCTGGTGTGATCGAAGTGGTGGTGCGTGTTGAGCACGGCGTCGAGCGGGCGGCCGCCCCGGCCCGGCAGGCCGGCGAGACACGCCGCCGCCGTATCCGGAAACTGGGTATCGACGACGATCAGCGCCGAGGGCGAGGCCAGCCAGCCGATCGTTCCGCCCCGGCCGGTGAAAATCCCCGTGTGGCGGCGCAAGGGTTTGAACTCGGTGATCGGCGGACCGAGCAGCGTGCGCGCCGCCGCCGGCTTGGGGCCCGCCAGCCCGGCGCCCGCGGCTCCGGTCGCCGGGCTCGAAGGTTGCGCGCGACCCAATGACCGGGACAACAGGCCGGCCGCAGCCAGCCCGGCAGAGCGAAGGAGGAACGAGCGACGGTTCATGGCGGGAAGCCTAGCCGGAAAACCGGCGGAATAAACAGGAAAGAATTCCCGTAACCTTTTCCGGCCCCGCGGGTTTTCATCTGCATCCAGCCATGTCCGTTCCCCGCCGTGATCGCCAGTACCCAGCCACAATTACATGTTCAACCGTGCCCGCGCTTGGTTGAATCGGTCTCGCCCGCCGTGGACCCACTCACCGACCACGAACTCATGATCGCCGTCCGCGCCGGCGAAATCGACAAGCTCGGCGACCTTTTCGAACGGCACCACGGGCCGCTCTATGGTTTCTTTGTGCGCCACACCGGCGATCGCACCGCGAGCGAAGATCTGGTCCAGCTCGTGTTCTATCGCATCCTCAAATATCGCCATACCTATCGCGACGAGGGCCGGTTCTCCGCCTGGATCTATCACGTCGCCCGCAAGGTCGCCGCCGACCATTTCCGCCGGAACAGCACCACGCCGCACAACACCGACCCGAACGACCTGCCCACGGTGCCGGATCAGGCGCCGCACGCGGCCGATTGCGCGGTGGCGGCCGACGACACCGAACGCTTGCACGCGGCGCTGGCCGCGCTCGATCCCGACCAACGCGAAATGCTCGTGCTCGCGCGCTTTCAGCACCTCAAGCACGAGGAGATCGCGCGCCTCTTCGATCTTTCCGTCGGCGCCGTGAAGGTGCGCGTGCACCGCGCCCTCAAGGACCTGCGCGACATCTATTTCAAACTCAACCGGGACCCGGTCGCCTGAACCGGCGAAGGTTCCCCGCCTCCCCGTTCACTCCCACCCTCTTCGCACCATGAATTGCCAACGCGTCCAGGAAAGTTTTCTCGATTATCAGGATGGCCGCCTTTCCGCCGCCGACGCCGGCGCCGTGCGCGAGCACCTGAAGACCTGCCTCAACTGCCAGCGGGAATGGGCCGGCCTCCAGGAAATCACCCTCAAGCTCGACCGTCTGCCGCCGGTCGCACCCAGCCCGCGCCTCCGCGCCCAATTCTACGCCATGCTGGAAACCCACCGGCGCGCGGCGGATTCGCGCAGCCCGTTTGTGACGATGCGCAGCCGCGTCGATCGCTTCTTTTCCGCGCTCCTGCCGGCGCGCCCCGCCGTGCAGTTCGCGCTGGCGTGCGGCCTGCTCGCGGCCGGCCTCCTGTTTGGCGCGCGCTATCTTCACCCGGCCATCGACCCCGCCACGGAGCAGAAAATCGCCGAGCTCCAGAACAAGGTCGATTCGATGGCGCCGCTCGTCACCTACTCGGTCCTCCAGCAGAAGTCCACCATCGAGCGGCTCCGAACCGTGCTTGCCACGCTCGATCTCAAGCAAAACGACCAGCAGGTCGTCAGCGGACTCCTCGCCTCCCTCGCCTTCGATCCCAGCGTGAACGTGCGCCTGTCCGCGCTCGAAGCGCTCTACCCGCACGCCGACCAGCCCGCCGTGCGCTCCGCCGTCACCGCGTCGCTCCCGCGCGAACCGTCGCCGCTGGTGCAGGTGACCATGATTGATTTCCTCGCCGCCACCCGCGACGCCGCGGCCTTCTCCACGATTGAGGGCGTCAGCCGCAATCTAAATTACGACCAGGCGGTCCGGGAGGCGGCCCGCCGCGCGCTCGCCCAACTCTGATTTCAACCCGCCCGTTCACGGACGTTCACGACAACCTCCAACATTTCCCTCGTCATGCATACGCCTCTCCGCCTTGTCACTCTCCTGCTCTGCCTGCCCGCCGCAGGCCTGACC
>DASRKV010000190.1:0-5598 GCA_035648795.1 Opitutaceae bacterium | reverse complement strand
GACCGCAAGCCGCCGCACGTTGCGATCGCGAATCTCGCCGAAGAGGGTGATGCCTTTGGCGGCCAGCGCCGTCGGATCGGAGAGTTTGGCGGCATTGACTCCCGCCGCGCTGAATTTGTCCAGATCGACCCGATAAATACGGCCGGGGTTGCCCGTTGCCACGAGAGCCGCCCGGGCGGCCGGTACGGCGGCAACGCGCGCGGCTGCGGCTGGGGCCGCGCCGGGCTGGATGTCCGGGAGAAGAAGAACGTCAAAGATGGAGTCGGCGGGCAGGACGACGCGCGCCACCGTCTTTCCCTCCCTGATCAGATACAATGCGCCGGTCGGCGAGGTGCCGGCCAGCAGCGCGCCGCCGGGCAGCGATTTCAGCGCGAATACCTGTGGCTCCGCGACCCGCGCGACCTCGCGCATTGTATAGCTGGTTCCCTTAAGCGTTACTTCGACGATCCGGCCCTCCGGTCCAGTGCCCACCAGCCAGCTTTGCCCGGATCCATTGGCAGCCTCCATGGTCCAGAGCAGCTCGCCCACCGCGGGTCCAGCGAGTTCGGTCAACGCCGGACCGGGAACAATGCATCCATCCGAGCGGGTGGCGAGGCCCGTGAGGTTGCGGCTGGCGACGTCGCGCCCGAAATCGATGTCCAGGTGCCTGGTCAGCGGGTCGGCTCCCACCAGGGCGGACGTCCACACCACGCACGCCAGGGGCCCGGCGGCGAGAAAACGGCAGACAGTGCTCATGAAATTGACTCGCGGCTAATCAGCCACTTTCAGCGTGCGGTGCACGTTGGCCGGAATGATGCGGCCGTCGAGCAGGTGCTGCTCCCAGAGCGGCACCACCGCATCCTGCCGCTGATACCGCTGTTCGTCGGCTTGGCGGGCAATCCGCGAGAACGAGGCGGGAAAGTCCACCGTGGGCTTGGTCTGATCGAGAAAGACCGCGGCCTTCTCCACGACGGCCACGTAAAGCCCGTCCGTGCGTCGGTTGTCCTCCAGCGCGGAAAGATAGTCATCGAAACTGCGGATCTGCGAGGCCTGCACCCGGCGCGGCAGGCCGGTGAGGTCGTCGAGCTGCGGGCCGGTGGTCACCACGACGTCGAGGATCTTGTCCGCCCACGCCTGATCCACCGGCAGATTCACAATCTGGGTTGAGCTGACTTCCTGGTAATCGCGCCAGGTGAGCGTCAATTGCACGGTGTCGCCCGGGGCGGCGGTCGTGCGGGAAAGTTGCACCACGTCAAGAATCGCCAGCGGATTGTGGCCCAGCGCTTCGACGTCGAAGGCCACGCTCGTTGGGAAGACCTTCTCAAACGGGTTTTGCAGCCAGTCCGCGAGGTCGCGCACAAATTCGCCCACGCCGGCGGAGAAACCCTGCGGTCCGGCATACCAATCGTCGGCGGAGATTGTCCGCCCGCCCGGGAAGGTGACCCGGCGATGAACCCGAAAACCCTCGGCGAGGCCGGCGTCATTCGAACCCATGATGCCCTGAGCCAACCCCGCGGCCGCGACCGTCGGTGCAATCTCCGCCTGTCGCACGACCGAGAAGTGAAGAGTGCGCGTCGCCCCCTGGCTGGGCACCGTGACGGTGACCGGGATCATTTCCGGCCCCACTCCAAGTTCGCCGTAAACGGCCGACAGCCGATCCTGGCTGATCGTGCCGATTACCGGGCCGACATTCACCACCTTGTAGGAACTCATCAGGCTTGGCAGGATCGTGACGATCTCACTGGAGGCCATCGGCAAGTCGACGGCGCCAAGATGCATGAGCGGATGGCCAAAGGCGAGCAGGTGGGTGCCGTCCACCCGCGAGACCGTTCCGGTGCCGGCGATGGTGATATCGCCCGTGGCCAGCGCCACCGAGACGGCGTCGCCGGGACGCAAGGTCCGGGGAAAATGCGGACCGGCGAGCGGAGCGCCGTCGCCGAGGGTGGATTGCGGTTCAGCTTGAAAGCCGTAGGAGCCTCCGGCGGTGGCCACGTTGAGCCCCAAAGCGCGAAACTGCGGACCGAAAATGTCGGCCACTTCCGGATCGATTCCACTCAGGGTAAAAACCGGGGTCAGCGGCTGAAAGGGAGAATCGAGGCCTGCGGTTGAAAGGGAGCGTTCCGCGGCCGGCGGTGGGCTCCCGGCATGTGATGTTCTCAGGGGAATAGGAGCGGGAAAGGAATCGGACGCGGGCGCGGGCAGGCGGCTGACCTCCATCAGATCTTCGATGGGCGTGAATCCGGCGTGTGGAACGGTCTCAAAACGCTGCAGTTGATAGGAAAGGGCGCCGGCAAGCCGTCCATCGATATACAGCGGGCTGCCGCTCATCCCGGCGCCCGCGCCCATCTTCTGCACCCGGGGGTCGGTGAGTTTGCAGACGATGATGTTCTTGCCGGGGCCCAGCGCATTGCGAATCACGCCGACGACCTCGACCGTAAACGGCTCCGGCCGGACGCCGTGAAAGACGGTCCAGACCTCGCCCTTCATGCCGGGCCGGATGTCGTTGAGCGGCATGAGAGCCGCGCGGGCCGGTTGCGGCTGGGCCAGGCCGGCGCAGGCGATCCAGAGCGCGGCCAGCAGAGTCAGAATCGTTTTGGTCATCGCAGGATAATACGGACGGAGGCGGAGAAGATTAGAGCGCGGCGATCGCATCGGCCATGATCTGACACGCCCGAGCCACGGCTGTGCCCTCGTGGGCGGTGCTCAGGAAGGCCGTCTCGTAGGCGCTCGGCGGGAGATAGACGCCGCGTTCGAGGCAGCCGTGAAAGAATCGGCCGAACAATTTGGCGTCGCTGGCAAGGGCAGTCGCGTAGTCGCGCACAGGTGTGGCGGTGAAGAACACGGCGAACATGGAGCCGACTTGCGGCACTTGCAAGGGCAGGCCCTTCTTGCGGGCGGCGGCGAGCAGGGCGCCCCGGACCTCACGGCCCAGCCGGTCAAGACGCGGATAAGGATTCAGTTCTTCCAGCAATTTCAGCGCGGCGATGCCGGCGGCCATCGCGAGCGGATTGCCGCTCAGCGTGCCCGCCTGATACACCGGGCCGAGCGGGGCCAGGAAATCCATGATCTCCGCCCGGCCGCCCAAGGCGCCCACCGGCAGACCGCCGCCGATGATCTTGCCCAGGGTGGTCAGATCCGGTGTGATTTTCTCCAATTCCTGGACCCCGCCCCGGGCCAGCCGAAAACCGGTCATCACCTCGTCGAAGATCAACAACGCGCCGTGGGCGGTGCAGAGGGCGCGCAGATACGGAAGAAAGCCGGCTTCGGGCAGAATGAGGCCCACGTTGGCCGGGTAGGGCTCGAGGATGACGCAGGCGATCCGGTCCGGGTTGGACGCGAACGCCGTCTCGAGGGCCGCCGTGTCATTGAACGGCAGGACGATGGTCTCCTGCGCGAACGCCGCCGGCACGCCGGCGCTGTCGGGGTAGCCATGCGTGAGCGCGCCCGAGCCCGCCTTGATGAGCAACGAGTCGGAATGGCCGTGGTAACAACCGGCAAATTTGATGATCTTGTCGCGCCGCGTGAAGCCGCGTGCGAGCCGGATCGCCGACATCGTGGCCTCGGTGCCGCTGTTGCACATGCGCACTTTCTGGATCGAGGGCACGAACCGCACGATGAGCTCCGCGATCTCGACCTCGTAGGGATTGGGCGTGCCGAAACTTGTGCCGTTCTCGAGCGCCGCCGCGATGGCCGCCTTGATCGCCGGATGGTTATGGCCGTGGATCGCCGGGCCCCAGGTGCAGACAAAATCGATCAGCTCGCGACCATCGACGGTATGGAGCATGGCGCCGTGCGCCGACGTGACAAAGAAGGGCGTGCCGCCGACGGAGCGGAACGCCCGGACCGGCGAGTTGACGCCGCCGGGGATGAGCTGCAGCGCGCGCGCAAAGAGTTGCTCGGAGACGGACATGATATTGTTTTGCCCACCAACGCACCCTAATCGGCACTAATGGATGAAATCAGTGGTTACTGATAAAGCCCTAGCTGACGTATTTCTGCACGATCGGAATGCGGCGGCCGACACCGAAGGCGAGGGGAGTGATCTTCAGGCCGGGGGCGGCTTGTTTGCGCTTGTATTCGTTGAGATCGACTTTGCGGGCCACGTCGTTGACCACCGCTTCGGCAAATCCCCGGGCAATGAGGTCGCGCCGCGAGAGTCCCTCCTCGACGTAGCCGCGCAGGATCGCGTCGAGCAGGTCGTAGGGCGGCAGGCTGTCCTGGTCGGTCTGGCCCGGGCGCAATTCCGCGGACGGCGGCTTGTCGATCGAATTCCGCGGAATCGGCGGCGTGCGGCCGGCGCGGCGCGCGTCGTCATTGATCCAGCGGGCGAGGGCGTAAACCTGCGTCTTGAAAACATCCGAGATGACGGCCAGGCCCCCGCACATGTCGCCATAAAGCGTGCAATAGCCGACGGCGACCTCGCTCTTGTTGCCGGTCGTGAGCAGGAGCGAGCCGAATTTATTGGACAGCGCCATCATCAGGAGACCGCGCACCCGCGCCTGGATGTTCTCCTCGGTGACGTCGCGCGCCCGTCCGGAAAAAACGGGGTCCAGCACCGACTCGGCGGCCGCCACCACGTCGGCGATGGCGATCGTCTGAAACGCGATGCCCAGATTCCGGGCGAGTTCGCCGGCGTCGTCCCTGCTGTGGCCGCTCGAAATGGCCGAGGGCAGGCTCACGCCGGTGACGTTCTCCGGGCCGAAAGCCGCGGCGGCCAGCACGCCCACGACCGCCGAGTCAATGCCGCCGCTCAACGCCACCAAGCTTTTCTTGAAGCCGCTTTTTCCGGCGTAGTCGCGGAGTCCGAGGACCAGCGCCTCGAAAACATCCTTCATTTCCGCCTGCGCATAAGAAGGGGCGATCCGTTCCTCCGTTTCCGCCGCCGGACGTGTCGATCCGATCGTGACGACCCGCAACTCCTCCTGAAACGCCGCCAGACCGGCGACCACCGTGCCGTCAGCCGAAGCCACCACCGAACGGCCGTCGAAGATCAGTTCGTCATTTCCGCCGACCGCATTGCAGTAGACGACCGGGCAGCCAAGGAGTTTCGCGGCATCCGTCACCAGCGTTTCCCGCACATTGCCCTTGCCATAATGCCACGGGCTCGCCGAGAGGTTGAACACGACATCGCACTTCCGCGCGGCCAGTTGGCGGACCGGATCCAGCCCATTATACAACCGGCGCGTGGAAATCATCGGATGGGTCCAGATGTCCTCGCAAATGGTGATGCCGACACGGCGCCCGGCGAAATCGATCGTCCGCGGCTCGGGCGCCGGCTCAAAATAACGGTCCTCGTCAAAAACGTCGTAGGTTGGCAGCAGGCATTTTCGCGCGACGAGCCGGACTTCGCCCCGTTCGCACCAAGCGGCGGCGTTGAAAAACGACCGGCCCTGGCCGCTGGGGTTCGTTTCCACGAACCCGACGAGCGCCGGGACTTCGCCCGCCGCCGCCGCGATTTCCGCGAGCGCGGATTCAACATCGGTCACAAAGCGCCGTTTGAAGAGCAGATCGCGGGGTGGATATCCCGAAACCACGAGCTCCGGAAACACCACCAGATCGGCCCGGCGGGCCACGAGCGTGCGATACGCCTCGATGATCCGGCGGCAATTGCCGGAAAGA
>DASRKV010000189.1:0-2142 GCA_035648795.1 Opitutaceae bacterium | reverse complement strand
TTTTCATCCCGCGCGATCAACCGGACTTCGCGCCCGAGGGGAAGCTTCGCCCAGTAATCCGGAGCCAGGACGCTCACCAGTAGTAGAAGGTGAAAGTGATCACCTGATCGTCTCCGAGGACGGCGACCATCTCCTTCGTCCAGGCGCGATACGGCGCCCGCTCCCGGATCGCGGACAGCGCCGCATTCGTGCCGTACTCGCCCGCGTCTCCCTCGACCTTGATGATCTCCGCGATCTCCCCCTTCGAGTTGAGCCGGAAACTGACCAACACGTGCGTGGTCGGCTTCGGCGCGACGCCGCTGGAAGCCAGAATCCGGTCCCACTGAATCTGGACGATATCGATCAGCTCCTGCAAGTAGTCGCCAAACTCGCTGAAATGGGCGTCGACCCCAACCACCCCGGCATTGGACACCCCCGTTGGCCGTTCCTGGAGGATGGCCGGCCGCACCTGGGTCACGTGCGGGCGCGGCAGCGGGGTTCGATGGACCGTTTGCGCCGCCTTGGCCCCGCCGCCAGCGAGATCCTCCGCGTTTCTGTCGCCTGCGACCTCCTTGTCGGCCCCGGTTGACGGCTCGGGCAGTTTGACGGACTCCGTACCAAAGGTATCCAGGTTGGTTCCCTGAGATTTTATGTAGCCCGGCAGCGGCACCTGAAGTTTCCCCTGAGTCTGATTCTTCTTTTCCGCGGCCTGCTGTTCCTGCGAGGGGGGCGTGGTCACGGCCGGTTCCGGCTTTTCCAGCCGGCCGGAAACCACCTGTGACTCGTTCTGAAAATCCTTCTTCCCTTCGGTCTTGGGCATGCGCAGCGTGCTGTCCTTGTCGGGCACGGGCTGCGCCGCCTGCTGGTTTTGGGCGCCGAAATTGTCGGTCTTGTCCGGGATGTTGTTGTTGGCGTCGGGGTTGGTCTCGACGAAATGCATGGGCGGCGGCGGAGGCTTCGAGGGGAACGCATTCGGCGCGAGCTCAACATCGAAAGGGGCGCTTGAGCTCGGCTGCACAAAGCGGCCGGGGGAGAAATCGTTGCGGAAAATCTGTGGCGCCAGCAGCAGAAGCAGCAGATGGACCAGCACGGTCCAAAGTAAACCCACCTGGATGGAACGCGTGTCGGGATTCTTGGAGAGTGCGGGCAGCCAATAGCGCCGCCGGCGGGTGGCCGGTCTGTCGTTCTGCAGGGTGGGCATGTCAGTTGATCGCACGGGATTCTCTGCACAGACCGCAGCGAGTCAAAATTTGTTTCGTTTCTTCCACCGGCAGACCGACCACATTGCTATAAGAACCCCTCCAGCCGTCGATAATGAGGTCCGTCCCCTCCTGGATTGCATAGGCCCCGGCCTTGTCGAGCGGGTTCACCAGGGAGAAATAACGGTCGATCACGTTCCGGTCGAGCACCTTAAAGATGACCTCGCTGGCCACGCCGGTGTCGGCGGCCAGGTGGTCGCACCCCCGCCGGACGGCGAGGCCGGTATAGACGGTGTGGGTGCGCCCGGACAGCCGGAGCAGCATGGCGCGCGCCTCGGCGAGATCCCGGGGCTTGTTCAGGACCTGCCCTTCGATAAAAACCGTCGTATCGGCACCGAGGACCAGCGCCTCGGGGCGCCGCGCCGCCACCCATTCCGCCTTCAGCGCGGCGTTGTGGCGGACCATGGCGCGCGGTTCGGAGTCCTCGGCCTCGTGCTCCACGACCTCCGCGGGCATCACTTCGAACTGCAGCCCCAGGCTGGCGAGCAGTTCTCTTCGCCGCGGCGACGCGGAGGCAAGGATCAGTTGCGGATGAGTGGACATGGTCACGACGGGCGGCCGGGCTTCTTGCCACAAAAGAATCGCGCGTGGCGATCTCAAACCGCGCGATGGCGCGGAGCGATCAGCCTTAAGCTTACCGCTCACAGCCTATCGCTACTCCTCCGCCGCTTGCAGGTTGTCAGCCGCGGCAATCGCCCCCACAGTTGGTGCTCCCGTTTTCCATGCACATCGGTCTCGCTCAAATCAACACGACGGTCGGCGATCTTTCCGGCAATTGCCGCCGGATCATCGAGGCGTATCGCACGCTCGTGGCCCGCCGGGCCGATCTGGTGGTGTTTCCGGAGCTCGTGGTTTCGGGATATCCACCCCGCGATCTGCTCTTCAAACGGCGCTTTGTGACCGA
>DASRKV010000188.1:0-14452 GCA_035648795.1 Opitutaceae bacterium | reverse complement strand
GTTCCGCGGCGAACCGGCCGAAGTGATCGGCCCGGTGGCATTCTTCCGCACCGGCCCTGTTACCTCGCGCCGTCTGCCGCTGCACCTGCTGCCGCCGGAAGAATGCGTGCGGCTCAACGAGCAACTGCGCACCCACCCGGCTCGGGCAGACGATTGGGCAGCTGCGAAAGGGGCAATGACCCAGGAGTTGGCAGGCAATGTCCTGCGCCTCAAGAACGACAAACTCGTGCCCGCTGTCCTGAAAGGGCGCCCGGAACCTGAATTCTATATCGTGCTCTATGGATCCCACGGTGAGGATCGGGCCTGGCAGATGATCGACGATGTGCTGCCCGCTTATGACAAATTCCAGCACGACTACCCCGGTGCGCTCGAGGCCCTGTTCTATGGCACGAGTGATACCGCGTACGACCATGTCGATATGGCCACGAGCAAAAAAATGCCCTGGCTTATCACCGACTTTCACAGTCAACATGCCATGGATCTCATTTCTCCCTTCGTTCCCGGATCGAAATATGGGATCGTCGTCATGAATCGCGACGGTGTGCCTTTGCTGTCATCGCCGGGTGACACCAAGGCGGCCGTCCAGCAAGCCATGGACGAGCTGGGCGCGTTGCTGGACACGATGCGACTGGAAAATCCCCGATTTTGGCCTGATCGTTTATACTACTTCATGGCCGTCCAACCCGCCACGTTCAAACAGGGCCACGCTAATCCCATGTTGGTAGGTAATCCATTACTAGCCAATGGCTTGCGGCAACGCTCCGTCTACAGTTTCGATGCGACCATCGACGTCGCCGCGGATGGGAGCGTCATGGGAGCCACCGTCAGTCCGGGCGGAGACCTGCCGCCGAAGATGGCGGCGCCCTTGGGAGATGCGCTGCGCAAGGCAGTGTTTGTCCCGGCAGTGGATAACGGGAAGTTTGTCGCAGGCGTATACCACTACCACTTCGCGATTTCCCGCTGAGTCGCGAGTCAGGCGGCGCGGTGGCCGACCGACATGGCGGCACGGCGGCGCCTTGTCGTCTCCCGCCTAATCGAGTCTGACCACGGCGTAGCTGACCGCAGGCAACTGCACGCGCCAGCCTGGGGCATCGCTCCGCAACGCTTCCGATTCGCCGGCCAGCGTCTGCGCCTTGGAGCAGCGGAAGCCTGCGGGGAGACGCGCCTCACCCGGTCGTGCCGCCGGGTTGACCGCCACCAGGATCCGCTCGCCGCCGCCCGCGCGCTCGTAGACAAACGGCGATTCGCCGGCCTGCGCCACGACCGTGGCGAACGCTCCGCTCGCCTGCAGCGCGGGATGGGCCTGCCGAAGCGCAATCAGCGTGCGCACGGTGTTCAAGGTTGAGCCCGGGTCGCCTTGTTGCGCCGCCACGGTGGGACGGTCCGGCGCGGGGTCGATCGGGAGGTAAAGCCGGTCGGCTGGCGCTGTTGAAAAACCGGCATTGGGCGATGCGTCCCATTGCATTGGCGTGCGGGCGCCGGTTCGTCCAAAGCCTCCTTCCTTCGACGGCAAATCTGTGATCGATCGCATGCCGATTTCGTCGCCGTAGTAGATGAAAGGTACGCCCGGCATGGTCAGCAGGAAGGCATAGGCCACCGCGAGCTCGCGCGGATCCCGGCCGTCGCCGATCCGCGGGACCGTGTCATGATTACCCGTGGGAATGGCGATGAAGCCCCGGCCCTTGGTCGCCTCATAGAGCGGTTCGAATTCATCCAAGAACCGCCGGATATTGCCGTGGCCGCCCGGATCAAAATATGCCGCCTCGTCCGGCGCGGCCTTCCGGAAAAGCGAGGTGTAACCCGGTCTGTTGTAGGGCAGAAGGAAATCCATGTGAAAACCGGAGGGGATCGCGACCTGCGGCATGGACCACTCCGAGACCATCGCGCGATCCGGATACTCGCGGTCCATCCACGCCCGGAATTCACGCCAGAGCTCGGCGGTCGCCCGGCCGTCGGGATCGTTCTTCACCAGCGAGCCCGCCATGTCCACGCGGAAGCCGCTCGCGCCGAGATCGAACCAGAACCGCATGATCTTTTTCAATTCCTCCCGCACCGCGCGCGGTCCGGGCGCATCGACCGGCTGCTGCCATGGCGCCTTGGGATCGGGCTGCGCGTAACCGTAATTCAGCGCTGGCTGAAAATAGAAGAAGTTGGGAATGTAGTTGGCATCGCGTTCGGCGGCGCCCACCACGACCTGCTGGTTCGGCGCGAACCAGGTCCACACACTGTTGGTCCAGATGTACCAGTCCGTGTAACGGTTGCGTTCGTGGCGCTGGGACTCGCGGAACCAGGGATGCTGGTCGGAGGTATGCCCGGCCACCAGGTCCAGCATCACGCGGAGCCCGAGTCTGCGCGCCTCGACGAACAGCGCGCGCAAATCGTCATTGGTGCCGTAACGGGGCGCGACCCGGTAGAAATCCGAGATATCGTAACCGGCATCCCGGAACGGAGATTCGAAACACGGATTGAGCCACAGCCCCGTCACACCCAGACTGCGCAAATAGGGCAGTTTTTCGATGATCCCGCGCAGGTCCCCGATCCCATCGCCGTTCGAGTCGCGGAACGATTGCGGATAGATCTGGTAGAAGACCGCGTGTTCAAGCCATTCGGGGGCGGGGGAAGGTTCGGCGGCAGGCATGATTGGCAGACCGGGGCGCATAATTGCAGCGAGGGCGAGGAGAAGGATGTGATGAGTCGGGCGCATGGAATCGGGCCGACCGGGGCGGGCGGCATTGATGACTAGACCGGGGCCGATCAGCCTCCGCGTTCGGCGGAGCGGACTGCCCGGGCGACCGCAGACCGCGTGGCCCGCGCGGTGCGCCTCGCGGCCTCTTCCGCCGGCACCGCGTTGAGTTCCTCATCGAAGGGCTCCGCCGTCACCGGCCCGTCGTAGCCGGCATCGGCCAGCGCCTGCATGAAACCGTCGAGGTCGATCACCCCGGTCGCGTCCGGGAGCTTTCGGCGATTGTCGACGAGGTCGGCGCGGGAGACATCCGCCGGCGCGTCGTTGATATGGACATGCACGATGAACTCACGCGTGAGACCGCGCAATTCCTCGCGCGTCCCCCCGGCGCAATGCCAGTGCCACGCATCGAGGAGCAGACCGCAATTAGAGCCGATCGCCCGGGCCAGCTCCGCGACCGTCGCCACGGAATCGACAAACCGATGCTTGAAGGCCCGCTGTGCCGTCTCGGGCCCGATGAACTCAAGGCCGAGGCGAACCCCGTAGATCGCGAGCAGCTCCGCCACGGGCCGGAAACGATCCACGTGAAACCTGAAGTTGTCGGCGAACGCGAGCTCGTTGCTTCCGGGCAGAATCCACATGCCGGCGCGCCGCGCGCCGAGGGCGCGGGCGGTGGCCAGCAGAGGCGGGAGCCGTCCGAGCCAGTCGCGCCACTCCGCCTCCGTCACCCGGTACGGCATGAAGGGCAAGTTCCACGCCCCAGTCCTCAAACCGTGCTGGATGAAAAGATCGCCCACCGCCGGCGCACCGTGCGCCGCGACCTCGTCGTGCAACGTCGCCAGTTGGGCATCGTAGCCCCCGAATCCGTGGCGCTCCGCCAGCGCCAGACCCTCGCGCAAGGAAACGGTGATGCCCACGTGGCTGGGATTGAAGGAGGCAAACATCGGAGGAATTCAGGTTGAAAACTTCGCTGTGAGTTCGCCGGTGGCGAGCATCGACAACATGGCGCATTTGCCCGGCCGCAAGGGCAGATCCACCCGACCGCGACGCCGGGAGGACTCGTAAGTGGCAAAAATGATCTCCGTGGCGCGGAGCGCCCGTTCGCTCGCCAGTTGCGGCACGGTGCCGGCCTCGAGGCAGGCCAGCACATCCGCGATCCCGCGGTAGATCGCCTTGTCGTCATGAATGTTCTCGCCGGTATCGATCACCTCCCAGGCGGCCTGGCCGCAGGGCCGGAAACGCAGCCAGGGCGCATCGGACAGAATCTCGATGATGCCCAGCTCGCCCGTGAGCCGCAACAGGCAGCCGAGTTCGGCATGTTGATGGCCGAAATGGTAGATCGCCCGTACGCCGTTCTGAAACCGGAATTCGGAGATCCCATGGCCCTCGTTGATCGCGCCGAAAATCCTGGTCGCGCCACGCATGTCGATCTGGCCCAGCACCCATTCGGCGGGTGTATCGCCATTGAAGTAGAACATCAGGTCGAGCACATGCGTGCCCGAATCGATGAGATTGCTCCAGGCGCCCTCCAATCCGACCAGGCGGCCGATGGCGCCGCTGTCGAGCATCTGTTTTGCCTTCGCCAGCGGCAGATTGAACCGGCGCTGATGGTCGATTGCGAGCAGGACGCCCTGCTTGCGGCACGTCCGATCCATGCGGAGGCAGGCGTCCCAATGGAGATCCATGGGCTTCTCACACATGATCACCCGGGGATGGAACCGTGCCACGGCGCACACCACTTCGGCATGAAGATGGGGCCACAGGCAGACGCTCACCACGTCAGGTCGGATGGTCCGCATCATCTTGCGGAAGTCGGAGAAGACCGGCGCATCGGGCTTGTGCGCCGCGACAAACAACTCGGCATTCTCGCGGCTGATGTCGGCCACGGCGGCCAGCACGCAACGGCCGGACGCCTCGTATCCGGCCATATGCCGGTGTCCCATGGCAAATCCTGTGGCCCCCTCGGTACCACGCGGTCGTCCACAACCGATGATGGCGACTTTCAACGGAGACGGCTTTCCGGTGCTCATTGCGGGCAGTGTACGGCGGACCAAGCTTCAGGCGATTCCATTCTGTGGTTTTCGGCCGTGAGACAAGAACTCGTTGGATTCGCCCCGGACACTGCCAGGGCGAATCTGCCAGCCGTATTGCATTGCCCGGCGAAGGACCGCTCGCAGAATCAAACAAGCCGCCCTGGGTGCCGGGCGGGTTCAACACGACCGGCAACGGAAGGCACAATCGGATCGATTGAAGTATATTGGAGTCGAACAACCAGGACCAGATCGCTTATGGCTTTGCCGCAACCTCTCAACCCGATGACACGACATCTTCTGATTCCTGCGCTGGCGCTCTCGGGCGCAGCCGGACTTTGCGCCGCCGACCCGGCGGGCACCGTTTCCAGTTTCGCTGCCGCCGGGCCGCCTGCCAGCAGCGCGCTGGCCGAGCCCGCCACGCTGCGGGCGAGTTCGTCCCGCATCGAGGCCGAGTTGCGGCAGGACATTCTGCCCTTCTGGATTCAACACGCGCCCGACCGCGCGCACGGAGGGTTCGTCGGCGAGATCAGCAACGATCTGGTAGTCCGGAAAGACGCGCCCCGCGGGGGGCTGCTGACCGCCCGCATCCTCTGGACTTTCTCCGCCGCCTACCAGCGTTACCACGACCCGGCGTATCTGGAAATGGCTCGTTGGGCGCGCGACGACCTGGTCGGCCGGTTTTGGGACGAACGCGATGGCGGGCTCTACTGGACCGTCACACCGGACGGGGCGCCGCTCGATACACGGAAGGAGATCTACCTGCAGGCGTTCGGGATCCTCGGCTTGAGCGAATATTACCGAGCCACCGGGGATCCGGCCGCGTTGCAGCAGGCGACCACGCTGTACCATGCCATCGAGACGCACGCCCGCGATCACACGCACGGCGGTTACTTTGAGGAGTTCTCCCGAGAATGGAAGCTGCAGACGGATGTGGGTGTCCACCGTTCACTGATGGGCTCGCAGGCGCTGAAGTCCCAAAACGTGCACCTGCACATTCTGGAGGCCTACACCAACCTCCTGCGGGTCTGGCCCGATGCCTCCTTTCGCCAAACCCTGCGCGAACTCGCCGAGGTGATGCTGACGCGCGTCTATGATTCCAGGAGCCACCACCTGCGGCTTTTCCTCGATCCGGATTGGACACCCCGTTCGCAAAGCATCTCCTATGGCCATGACATCGAATTCAGCTGGTTGGCATGCGAAGCCGCCAACGAGCTGCACGACCCTGATTTGATCGCCCGAAGCAAGGCGATGGCGGTTGAGGTCGTCCGAACCACGCTGGCCGAAGGGGTCGACGCCGACGGCGGTATTTTCAACGAAGGCGGCCCGGCAGGCTTGACCGACCGGAGCAAAGACTGGTGGCCCCAGGCCGAGGCAATGGTGGGGTTCCTCAATGCCTACCAGCTTGGCGGCGATCCCGAATTCCTCCGGGCGTCCCTTCACACCTGGGATTTCATTGAGGCGCGGCTCGTTGACCGGGAAAACGGAGAATGGTTTCGCGGCGTGACGAAGGACGGCCGGCACTCATCGGACCCCAAAGTAAGTCTCTGGAAATGCCCTTATCACAATGGGCGGGCATGCATGGAAATGGTCAGCCGCATCAACGCGGTGCTGACCCGGTCGCGCCCGGCCGCGGAAGCGGCCGCAGCGCCCCGCAATTGACCCCGGCCGGTCCGGCAGCCCGTCGGCCTTGGGGATATCTTCGGGCCGCCAAAGATTATCCGAAACCAGCCGTTGGATTCTGGCGGTCCGGAGGAGGCAAAGCCCGACAAGCGGCTACGATCGCGGCGCCAGCAATCGCTTCACCGTCTCCATCAGCAGGCTGACCTCATACGGCTTGGGCACGATCGCCTGGAAACCATATCGGGCGAAGTCGGCAAGCACGGGATCATTTGAATAGCCGCTCGACACAATTGCAGGCACCTGGGGATCCAGTTTGCGGATTTGCTCCATCGCCTCCCGTCCGCCCATCCCGCCGGGAATGGTCAAATCAAGGATGACCAGATCGATGGGTTGCCCGGCATTTCGGGCCGCGCTGAGCTCCTTCACCGCCGCTGCGCCGTCGCTCACCGTGACAGGCGTCAGGCCCATCCGCAGCAACAGAGCCGCCCCGAGGCGTCGTATGCTTTCCTCGTCATCCATCAACAATACGCGGGCCGGCCGCGTCGGCGAGACCGCCGGTGCCGCCGCGGGCACCTGGGAAGGTGGCATCTGCTTTTCGGCGTCGCCGGCCGGCAGCCACAGGGTAAAGGTTGCCCCGCGCCCGGGAGTCGATTCCACCTCAATCCGCCCATCGTGCCGCTTGACGATTGAATAAACAGTGGCCAGGCCAAGCCCGCCGCCGGTCCTCTTGGTCGAAAAGTACGGATCGAACACCCGTGACACGATCTCGGGCTTGATGCCCTCGCCAGAGTCGGCGATCGCCACCCGGACATAGCGCCCGGCTGCCAGCGAGGGATTCGCTCCAGGCATGATTTCCTCGTTGGCCAGCGAAATTCGGATGACCCCGCCGTTCGGCATCGCCTCGACGGCGTTGAGGGTCAGATTCTGGATGGCCTGGGCGATCTGATTCTTGTCCACATTGGCGTTCCAGAGCCCGGGAGGCACCTCGTAGTCGCACCGCACGCTGGATCCATGAAGCATGGACTCGGCAGCTTCCCGGACGATTTCCGGCAACGCGACGGTGCTGCGCAGGGGATTCCCGCCTTTCGCAAAGGTCAGGAGCTGCTGTGTCAGATCGCGGGCCCGGTAAGCGGCCCGCTCAATTTCCCGCAAAAACCCGCCGGCAGACTCGGCGACTTTCGGGTCGAACATCGCCAGCGACAGATTGCCGATCACGACGGTCAGAAGGTTGTTGAAATCGTGCGCAATGCCGCCGGCGAGCACTCCGACCGATTCGAGCCTCGCGGCGCGCTGCACTTCCGCTTCGAGCTGCACCTGCCGTTCCATTTGCTCGCGCAGTTGTTGGGTCTGCTGGCGAACCCGGCGGCGCAGCGCCACGACCCATGCCACGCTAAGCAGCGCCAGGGCGCCGAGCACGGCCGCGGCGGCCAGCGCGCGCTGCACCGTCCACATGCGGGCGCCCCGCACCACCGCCACATCGTCCGCCGAACAAAGCTCCAACTGGAACCCCCGCAACTGCCGCGCATCATCGAAATCGGTCCGGTAAATCCCCGTGATTTCGAGGACTGCGCCCTGGTCGAACCCGGCGGGCAGCGGTGTGCCCCGCGGATGATCGAGCACCGCTTCGAACAGGGTATTGCCGCTCTGGAGCCTCAGCCGTGATTGCCGCGGCTGCCGCAAGACGTCTATCAACGTGCCGCGGGCTCTCACCAATTGCCCGTCGAGCGCGGAGGTGAAGCGCGAAGGGTCGGTCAGCCGGACGGGCGTGGGCAAGGGACCGGAGGCCAGCTTGCGAAACACCGCGTCGCGCAACACTGTCCGGGCGCCTTCCCGCCCCAGGATGCCCACGGCCTCGATCGAGTCGCCGGGAGTCAACGGTACGATTTCGCGGCTGAGCAGCAGGAGACTTGCCCGCTCATCATGCAGGTAGATGAGGCGGCCCGGGACCGATTTGAGAACAATGCCCGACACGCGCACCCGCATCAGATCCCGCGCCGCGCTCAACTGCCCAAGATCCTTCATCGACCGCAGCGGCAAATCGTAGGCGTCGGCCGGAGCGTCCTCCTCGATCGTGATGTTGTGCAGGAAGGGAACCAGCAACAGCACACCGGCGATCTGACCCTCGTCTCCGGCGATCGTGCGGCAGACGCCTCGAATCCGGATCAGTGACCCCGGGGTGGCGGTGAAAGCCACCGGGGAATCCATCCGGCCGATGAACTCTCCCGAGGGTGTCGCCACATAAATACGCTGCCAATCGCCATCCGAATCCATGCCGCGCAAGAACCCGCGCATCTCGACCCACTGGCCGTTCTCTGCGCCCGTGATCGCCTGGTCGAACGTGATCGACCGGGCGGCCGGAAGGCTCATCGCCCCAAGGTCCTCGAACCGCCTCATTTCCACCTCTGGACCGAAAGCCCCGCTGACTGTCACCCCTTCGATGGTCAGGTATTTCAAGGGCTCCGGCAGACTGGTCCGGCCTCGCGGAAGATTGACCCGAACACCATCGGTGATGTCTTGCAGATAGAAAAAATCCTCCCCGGAATGCACCCAGGTGACCGTGCCTGAAATAGTAACGGGAAGACCACGGGCGGCCTCTTCGGCAGTCAAACTGCGGATCTGGCTGACGTCTTTAATCACGGCCAGGGAAGACTGGGAGGATCGTTCATCCGGACCCGGCGAGGAAACCTGTCGGTAGAACGCAGGCTGGAGAACCCATTGAGCCCCGACATTCGCAATCCGTCCCACTGCCTCCACCTCGGTGCCGGACAGCAATCGCTGCTGCTGGACCGAACGGACGACTACCTGGCCAGTTTCGTCGCGGATCACCATTGACGATCCGGGATCCTGCGATTGCATGCGGCCGCGGATGTGAATCTCTTCTGTCGGCGGCTTCCGGTAGATCTCATTGATCGGTGACCGCGGGATTTTGAAGCCAGAATACTCCGCCAGCGAACCCACGATCGTCACGTCCTCTTGTCGACCAATCCAAAGCTCAATGGTCGACTCTGTCTTGGTCGGATCAAAGCGTCCCGAGTACATCCCGACCACGCGAACAAAGTTCCCCTGCAATTTCGGAACCGATCGGGGATTGTCCGGCTTGACCCAGCCGGTCACCGGCCGGTTGTCGATGATCAAGGTCAGAAAAAGGTGGTCGGCGTCGACAAACAGCTGGCTGTCGACATACGCCTCGGCCGTCACGATCCGGCCATTGTACGTATCAAGCTCGCGAATCCGACCCTTGGTATCCAAAGGAACGATCGGCTCGTAATCCTGGAGAACCCGCACTGTGACCGCATCCGCGGACAAACCCTTGTCCGGAACAAGGCTCCCTTCGATGACAACGTGTTGGCCGGTCCGCATCGCCGGGGGCGAAGAAGACAGCTGGAGGTAGGTGCCGACCCCGTCTTGCTCGAGCCAGAACAGATTAAAGCGCGGATCGTAATAGCTCACCCGGCCCTCGACCCGCAGTGGATGGGCGACCGACTTCTGCTCGGCCGGCATCTGCCAAATCTGGACCAGATTGGTGATGAGTTGGACCGACCCAGCCGGTGGCGGTGGCGTGGGAGCATCCGCCGGCAAGCCTCTCCCTGAAGCCAGCGCCAGAATGACCGCGACCCAAGCCGCGAAGCTGCCCCGGCCAGAACGGCAACCGAGATATTGGCCAGACTGCAAAGAAAGCATGACTGCTGCCGGTTCACAGCCGGCGAGAATTGTCATCCGACTCGAAATCCCGCATCGCGTCAAGGACGGCGGAAGCCTGAAAACGGGATTGTCTGGATGAGAAAGACTTCGGAGAGCCGGCAGATCCTGCCCGCCAGCCGGGCCGCGGGCCAGACGACAACGGGATGAATTTCCCCGCCGCAATGGAATTAGTCCGTGACGTCACGGACTCCCTTGGTCTTCATCAACCCCATGGATCGGCGCGAATTCATCGGATTGGCAACTTCGTTGACCGCGGGACTGATATTGTTGCCTGATGCCGGCGGGGCGCCGCCGGCGGCGTCAATCGCGCAGCCACGCATTCCACGCCGGCGCGGTTTCAATCTTACCGAGCTGGCTCGCGGCCTTCGCGACCAGTCCTTCCACGAATCCGACTTCGCGTGGATGGCGGGATGGGGCTTCGACTTCGCCCGCCTGCCCCTTTCCTACTGGGCGTGGTCCGACCGCAAAGATTGGATGCGCATCGACGAGCGCGCCCTGAAGCCGATCGACCAGGCGATCGAATTTGGCCGGCAATATCACATCCACATCAACCTGAATTTCCATCGGATTCCGGGCTACTGCGTCAACGGGCGTGAGTTGGAGCCGTTTCTGCTTTTTGACAGCCCCCGGGATTCCATGGAACGGGCTCTGGCCGCGGCCGCGCACCACTGGCAGTTCTTCGCGGAGCGCTATCGGGGCATTCCCAGCACGGAGCTGAGTTTCGACCTGGTCAACGAACCGCCGTGGATGAGCGACCAGACGCGCTACGTGGAGATCGTGCGGGCCCTCGTCGCGGCGATCCGGGCGAAGGATCCGGATCGTCTTATCGTCGCCGATGGCGCGGACATCGGTCAGACGCCGGTGCCGGGAATCGTGGATCTCGGACTCGTCCAGAGCACGCGCGGCTATCTGCCGAAAGCCATAAGTCATTACACCGCCGACTGGGTCCCGAAGAATGAATTCGAAACATTTCAGGTGCCGACCTGGCCGTTGATCGACGCGCGGGGGCAAACCTGGAACAAGGAGAAGCTCCGCCAGGAACTCATCGTCAAATGGTTGCCGCTCACCGGGCAGGGTGTGCCAGTCCATGTTGGCGAATGGGGCTGCCTCAACCACACGCCGCACGCCGTAACCCTCGCCTGGATGCGCGATCTGCTGGCGCTGTGGAACGAGGCAGGATGGGGGTGGGCGATGTGGAATCTGCGCGGCAGATTTGGCGTCGTCGACAGTCAACGTACCGACGTGCAATACGAACATTTTCAGGGGCACCAACTCGACCGAAAGATGCTCGAACTGCTGACTGCCGCCTGACCGCTCGCGCCAGGCCATCGACGCCGATGTGTTCGTCTTCCCTCTCGAATCAACCCCGGGTGTGCCATGCCGGCCCGGAGGGCTATGTGCCGGCGCTCCATGGCATCCACCGCAAGACGATGGTCAATGGCGATCGCACCCAACTGGTCGAATTCAAGCTGAAGAGGGATGCTGTGATCCCCGCGCATCAACATCCCCAGGAGCAAACCGGTTACCTCGTTTCGGGCCACCTGATCCTCACCATCGCCGGGGTCGACCATGAAATGCGCCCGGGCGACAGCTGGACGATCCCTGACGGCGTCGAGCACCGGGCGAGGATTCTCGATGACTCGGTTGCGATCGAGGTGTTCTCCCCTGCGCGCCAGGACTACCAGAACTGAACTTCCCCACCGCTCGCGACCAGGCGGAGGTTTGTTGTGCTCAACGCATTTCAATCCGAGAAACGGGGGCTGGCTCGTCCGTCGCGCGTTCGGCAACAACGGTGGATCCCGCCCCGCGAATCATCGGCCCGGAGCGGTCGAATCCAGGGCGGTGCAAAAACGTTCGCCCTCCAATCGCGCCAGCCGGGGATCTAGTCCGCCGTTCGCGGCGGGGCTCATCTCTCCAGACCAACCAGCGCCCGCTGGGCAGCCGCCAGCAGGGCCTCCGGACCGACGGGCCTGCCAGTCGCGTTTTTCATCCACAGATCCGGCGCCAGATTGCCGAACTTCGTCATGCGCTCGTATTCGCCTCCGAAGTCGCCCGCTTTCCGGATCTGCTCCTCGACCTGGAATCCAATAAGATGACCGATCGGATAGTCCGGCAGGTACAACTGGTCGCTGATCATGTGCGAATAGATCGCCAGTAACGTCACGTCGCGCTGCGGAAAGGCCGGCGCGTAGTAGCGATTCCAGAGCTCGCGTGCGATTTGGAGCGTGGCCGCCTTCAGTTCGGCCGGGCTGGCGTCGGGATGGTCGTACATCCAATGCCAGACCTCCATGTCCACCAGCGCCACCCCGGAGATTTCCGCCGCCGCCCAGAAGTCGTTGAGCGTGGTGAGCGCGTTGCTGCGGGCGTCCGGCTTCGTCAGACCGAGCACCTCGAGATCGTGGCCCTGCGTCATCATGGCCAACGCTTCCGTGAAAGCGTTGTTCGGCACTCCCGCGAGAAGATGGTAATCCACCAGATTCATCGAGAACGTCTCCTCGATGTTGTGCCCCATCTCATGGACCGCGATGTTGAAGCCCTTGTAATTCATCCCCTCCGGCTCGACCCGCGTTCGCAGTCGCGCCTTCTGCCCGCTCATCCCCGGGGCCATCGCGTGACCCGGACCACGGGAGGCCTCGACCTCGATGTGCGCTTGCAGATAGGCCGCCCGCGCCGGTGTGAACCCGAGTTTCGTCAGGATGTTCGGCAGATCCGCCCGGTAGGCCGCCGCGGTGGGATACCTGGCACGGACGATTGCATCCAGTTGCGCCTCCGAGTACTCCCCCCGCGGGCGGAAACCGTCGTACCAGATGTCAAAGGGCTCCAACGGGCGGCCCAGACGCTCTTCGACCAGCCGCGCGACCGCGGCAAATTGCGGGGAGTCGAGCACTTGTTCCAACATCGTCCGCACCCGCGCTTCGCTCATCTGCCGGTCGATTTCAAAACGACGCGCGATGTACGTCGGCGCGGCGGGCGAGTAAGGGTCGGCCCGGCGCTCGGCGTGAAAAATCGCGAGGAGTTTGGCGTAGCGCGTGTCGGGTTCGGCGGCGGCGCTCGGGCGGGTGTCGGCCGGCGCCGGCGCTCCGAGGTCGGCGACCGGCGATGACGTCACCTCGTTCGTCAACGGGTTCCAGTCCACCTGCGGATTGTTGATCACCACCTGCGGGATCGATTGGTCGACGATCCGCTCCATGACACGCTCGATCATGCGCTGCCGCAGGAGACCGCCCGCGGCGTCGCGGTAGCGCGCCTTGATCTCGTCCCGCAGATTCCAATGCGTGATCAGGCGGAGACCAGGCGGGAACAGGCGGCCCCCCTGTCCGTCAAGCAGGTGATGCATGCAGATCTTGTAGTCATCGATGTAGAGTTCGGCGTCAGCCTGGGTCTCCGCGATCGCCTGGTTGACTTCAGCGGGGATGCGCGTGGAAAACACCTGGGCAAGCCGCGCTTCGGCCCATTGCCGGCGGGTCCAATGGTCTCCTTCGGCGAGGCGCTGCTCCAGCGTCGTCAGCGGAAAATTGAGCAGCACGACAAAGGCGAGCTTGTTGCGGAACCAGTCGTCGGCGAGGTGGGCGTTCGGTTCGTAGGCGGCGAACAACTCGTCAAACGGCTGCACCGCACCCGTGTCGAGATCGATCGGCTTCTTGAGTTCGTACCGCAACTCGGAGAAATGGCCGTCAAGCTGTTCCAGTTGGTGCTGAAAACGGTCGAAGATCGCGTCCAGAGCGGCTTGGGTTCCGGCGAAATAGCGGCGGACGAAGCCTTCAAAGACGGTTGCATCACCGTCAACCGGTTCCCAGAATTTCGCCACCTGATCGAGGCCGCGCTGCAACCGCGCACGCTGGCCCTCGCCGTACTTGGGCACAAGTTCGGCTTCGAGCTTTCCCGCCGCATCGTTGAACCATGCCGGCGGGCCGGCAACAGGACCGGACTGCAGTTCTGGGCGACAACTGACGCCGATCGCGAACAGAGAGATGACCAGGCAGATTCGATGGAGAATCATTGGAGGAATGACCTACTGAATGTCACGAAATGGAGCAATACGAGTGCAGCGCGTTGGCTCAATGCACTTCGGTCCGATAAATTTCAAATGAGGCGCCGGCTCCACTCGCTGGCGCTCGTAGACAGGAAAGCCGTCAGGTGATCGGTGTAGGAGCCTGCTTGCAGGCGATTCTCCCCTCGGAATCGCGAGCAAGCTCGCTCCTACAATTTTCATCGATCCGGCCTCAGAGGTCCAGCACCACCACCGACTTTGCCGGCAGGGCGACCTGCAATTTTCCGCCGACAAGCGTGGCGCCGGTAAACCTCTCGGGATGCACCGTGTGAGGCGCCTCGAACGTATTGCGCGCCGTCATCGCGTCCGCAGTCAGGATGCGGCCGGCAACCGCTGTCGCCGCCACGCCTTCGATCGTACAAG
>DASRKV010000187.1:0-4087 GCA_035648795.1 Opitutaceae bacterium | reverse complement strand
GACGCCGTACCCAATCACCGCGATGACTTCATTTTTCAGCACCTTGCGGGCCTTCGCCATCGGGAACTCATCCCGCGTGACGACTTCTTCTTTCACACCGCCGAAGTCAATGATTGCCATGTTGTTTTCTCCTTTTCCTATGCGTGACTGGTTGATGAATAGCTGCGGAAGCTGACGGATATCCCGGGGTGGTTGGAAGGCCATCGGGGCTGGGGTCCGGAAGGCCAGGCAAACCCGAAAATCGCGCAAGAAATTGGCAATCCAAGCTTAATAGGCGAGGAAAAACGTCCGTTCACCTGATCCGAGGACCGGTGTCGGACTCCGTCAATGCGTGAGCCTGGTTCAGGCGGGGGACGAGGATGCTGGCACCGCGGAGCCGCGGGGAGAGATCCCGGTTGGCGCAATCGGCGTCACGGGGTCCAGGCCCAGCCAGCAGAAGCCCCCGACGAAATACGCGGCGGCGGCGGCGGCGATCGCCAGGCTCCAATTGTGATGCGACCACGCGAGAATGTGGCCGACCACCAGCGCCGCCACGGCGCCGCCGAAATTCCCCATCATGTTCATGCTCCCCGAAAGCGTGCCGGCGATTTTCCCGCCGATATCCATGCAGGCCCCCCAGCTCGGCGGCATCGCGAGATCGTTGCAGAAACTCGCCAGCCCCATTGTCAGGATCGCGAGGAACGGATCCCTGACCAGCAACGAACAGGCCAGCAGGATTGCGGCTCCGAAGAATCCGCCGCCAGCGAGCCAGCGCCGCCCGGCCTTCACGCTGCCGAGGCGTCGGGCCAGAGGGTCGGCCACGTAACCGGAGAACAATGAGCCCAGTCCACCGAAGAAGAGCGGAACGCCGGCGAGCAGGGCGGTCACGAGCGAAAGATGAGTTGCGAGCCAGGGCAGGTCACGGATCCATGGATGGTGTGCCAGATCGAATCTGCGCGCTTCCTGGAGGTAAGTGGGCAGCCACGTGATGTAGAATACCGCTCCGAAATTCATGCAGAAGTACTGCAGCCAGAGCAGCCGGAGCGTCCACGACCCCCACAGGCTCCGCCACGGAACCCGGCTTTCGCCGAGGGTGACTTCTTCGCGTGACGGGAGCAGCGCAAGTTCCGCCGCGTTCATGCGCCGGGATGTCCGGGGGTCATCCCGATACCAGGCATAAAAGGCGATCGCCCACACAATGCCGAGGACGCCAAACAGCGAGAACGCATAACGCCAGGAAAGGTACTGGAGGATGAACGCGACCAGCAGCGGGGTGCAGGCTCCGCCCCAGCGCGCGGCCAACCACATCCAGCCTTGGGCGCGGACTCGTTCCGCCTGCGGCAGCCAGGTGGTAAACGCGCGCGTCAGGTTCGGAAAGCATCCGGCTTCGCCCGCGCCGAAAAAACCGCGGGTCATGATCAGGGAAACCGCGCCGCCGACCCAGCCGGTGGCGGCAGTGAAAAAGGACCACCAAGTCACGACGCGCAACAAAACCCGGCGGGCACCGGTCCGGTCACCCAGCCAGCCGCTGGGAATCTCGAAAAGCGCGTAGGCCCAGAAGAAGGCCGAGAATGCCCACCCCATCTGCTTTTCGGTCAATCCCAGTTCCAACCGCATGACCGGCGCCGCCTGGGAAATGCACACCCGGTCAATATAGGTGATCACCGCGAGCGTCACTGCGAAGGCGATGACGCCATAACGTCGGTGGGTCGGCCGGGCCGCAACGGGAGCGAACGAAGTCACGATGACGTTTCGGCCGGGGTTATGCCAACGGGCGCGGAGGCGGCCCGGTCACCGCGTGCGATTACCAATACTCCTCCACGTGGATGGTGCAGGGTTCCCTGCCGCGCTGCGCGGTGAAACCACGAAGGGCGAGCATCTCCCGCACAATGCGGATCATTTCCGGGTTGCCGCAGAGGAAAACTTCAGTCTGCGCGGGATCGAGCGGAATGCCGCTGAGGGTCTCGACGATCCCCTGGTCAAGGAGCGCCTGAATCCGTCCCGTATAGCCGCGGAAATGGGGATCCTCGTCCGGCCGCGTGATCGACGGGATGTAAATCAGGTTCGGCCGCAGGCGGGCGAGGCTTTCCAGCTCCGCCCGATAACCGAGATCCCAGCTATAGCGCGCTCCGTGCAGCACCACGTAGGGCCGCGACGTGTCGCTGACGAGCATCGTGCGCAGCATGGACATGTACGGCGCGAGTCCGGTGCCGGTGGCGATCAGCAACGCCGCCTTGCCGGGCGCCACCCGGTCCAGCGTGAACATCCCGCTCGCCTTCGGTCCGAGAAACAACCGGCCACCATACGGCAGCGCGAACAACCGCGGCGTGAGCTGGCCGCTCGTGATCAACGTGACGTAGAATTCGACGTACCGCTTCTCGACGCTCGAAGACGCGATGCTGTAGGCGCGCCGGACCATCTTGTCCGGCTCGGACGGCGGTTCTTCGTCGTCCGCCTCCGGCACGCGGCATTCGCATCCCCGCAGCCCGAGCACCGCGAACTGTCCGGGCTTGAAGTCGAAAAGGGCGGCCTCCGGCTGCACGCGCATGACGAGCAGTTGGGCGTTGATTTCCTCGCGGCCGACGAGCACCGCGTTGTAGCCGGCAATATCCGGTACGGTCATGGGCGGTTTGCGATCGGCGGTTTCGGCGGCCGGCAGGGAGTGGGGTCGGCGGTCGTCCGGCATGGTCAATCCCAGATGGGCCGCCAGTTGCGGTAGTATTTGGTGAGATCGTTGAGCCGGGCCATCTCGCCGGCGTCAAGGCGATAGCCGGCGGCGCCCAGCGATTCGCGGAGCTGGCCGGCGTGGTTGGCGCCGACGATCGGCGCGGTGACCACGGGATTGGTCAACAGCCAGGCGAGCGCAGTCTGGCTGACCGTCTTCCCATGCGCCTTGCCGATGGCGACGAGCGCATCGATCACCGCCCACCCGCGCTCGTTCAGGTACAGGTCGGCAATCTCCTTGGCCCGGGCCCCCGCCAGCGGCGGCTGCCCACGGGTATATTTCCCGGTGAGAAACCCGCCCGCGAGCGGCGAATACAGAATCACGCCGAGCCCGTGGTGCCGGCAGAGCGGCATGGCCTCGATCTCGAAGCCCGCGCGCTCCATGAGTGAATATTGCGGCTGGTAGCTGGCGAAGCGGGCGTAGCCATGGCGGTCGCTCTGCCCGAGCGCTTCCATCAGCCGCCAGGCGGGAAAGTTGGAGGCGCCGATATACCGCACTTTGCCAGCGCGGACGAGGTCATCGAGCGCCGACAACGTCTCCTCGATCGGCGTCGTCAGGTCGACCCAGTGGCATTGGTAAAGATCCAGATAGTCGGTCTGCAGGCGCCGCAGCGAATCCTCGCAGCATCGGATGACGCGCTGCCGCGACAGGCCCTCGCCGTTGGGGCCTTCCTGCATGCGGCCCCGCACCTTGCTGGCGAGCACCAGCTCCCGCCGGCCGCCGCGGGCTTTCAGCCAGCGGCCGATGATCGTTTCCGTCACGCCGCCGCCCGCCAGGCCGGCGGCATCCCAGGTGGTGTAGATGTCGGCGGTATCGATGAAATTGCCGCCGGCCTCGCGGAACGCGTCCATGACGGCGAGCGAGGAAGCTTCGTCCGTCGTCCAGCCAAATTGCATGGTGCCGAGACAGAGCTCGGAGACTTGGAGGCCGGTGCGGCCCAGATTGCGGTAGTCCATGGAGGCAAACGATGCGAAGAATTGCGGAGTTGGCCAGTCCGACTTGACCACGCCCGGCTGGTGCATTTGCTTGTGCGGCCTTCGGGCGGCGTGAGAAAAGAGCTTTGCCTGACGCGGCAGGAGTGGACTTTAGTCATCCGACCGCACTTTGCCTAATCCGACCAGCCACTCTCCTCCATGACCAAAGGTAAGGTTTTTCTTGTTGGCGCCGGCCCCGGAGATCCCGGACTGGTGACCTGTCGCGCCAAGGAGCTGATCGCTTCCGCCGACGTGGTCGTCTACGACTATCTCGTCCATCCCGAGCTGCTCGCCTGGTGCCGGGCGGATTGCGAGAAGATTTACGTGGGCAAGCGCCCGCAGTGGCACGCCCGGCCGCAGGAGGAGATCGAGGCGCTCCTGGTCGCGCGGGCGGGGGCGGGCCGGAACG
>DASRKV010000186.1:0-8468 GCA_035648795.1 Opitutaceae bacterium | reverse complement strand
GGCCAACACCGGCGATACGCAGAAGATCGGCGGCCAGCCCCAGCAGCCGCCCGGGGCAAAGGCCGACCCGTCTCTCGTGCTGCCCATCCAGAAGCTCGACCAGCTCCGGAATCAGGATTCCCCGGCCGAACTGTTCCAAATGCTCGACAGCCGGGAACGCAAACCTCCCCCGAAAAAAGGTCGCGATTGGTGAAGCTCTCCATGTTCCGCCTCATTCCTTCGAGTTTATTTCTGTTGACGCTGTCGTGCGCCGTCGCGTCGGCGCAGCGGGTCTATTGGGAGCCCAATGCCGGCTCGCTCGCCTACGATCAGGCCAGTCCGCTCCAGTTGGTGTTTGAAAACTGCGAACCCGAGGGCGACCCGAAGCTGCCTGCCGTCGACGGGCTGGAATTTCTGTTCACCGGATCGGCTTCGAGCTTCGCCATGGAAAACATGCACGTGACGCGGAAGCACCTCTTCAACTTCGACGCCCGGCCGACCAGGCGCCCCGAGGTGCGGATTCCGGCGTTCGACGTCGAGACCGACAAGGGCGTGAAACATGTCGCCGCCGCGACGTTCGCGGTCGGCAACGCCACGGTCGGCCAGACGGCCATTCCGCTCGAAACGGCCGCCTTGGGCGGCCTGACGCCGGCGGACGGCGCGTTCTGGGCCGGCGAGGTCTTTCCGGTTACTTACACGCTGAATGTCGCCCAGCGCTTCAATCCGCGGGCGCAAGGCTCCGTCATGTGGAAGCCGGCACCGCTGACGGTGGAAGACTGGAGCCAGCCGGAACACTTTTCGGCGACGACGGGAGGCGAGCCTCGGGTCGGCCTGATCTATAAGAGCCGGGGCTACATCAACACGCCCGGTAATTACCGCATTCCCGCGGCGACCCAGGAGATCGTGCTGGTCATCAACACGAGCGGCAACCTGTTGTTCCCGTTCTCGGCCCCGGACATGGTGAAACACACGGTCACCAGCAATGAGCCCTCCCTGACCATCAAGCCGTTGCCCGATGGCGCGCCCGCCGATTTCGGCGGCGCAGTCGGCCAGTTCACTCTGAAGTCGAAAGTCGTGCCCACCTCGGTCGCCGTCGGCGAACCCGTCACGTGGACGCTTTCCCTGAGCGGTACCGGCAACTGGCCCGACGTGCGCGGGCTGCCGGAACGGGAGGTCTCGAGGGACTTCAAGGTGTTGCAACCACAGGCCAAGCGCACGCCGTCCGAAGGCAAGCTCTTCGACGCCGTGCTCTCCGAAGACGTCGTCCTCATCCCCACCAAACCCGGCACCTACACGCTTGGGCCGGTGAGCTACTCTTATTTCGATCCTCACGCGGGCACCTACCGGACCGTGCAGACCGACCGGGCGACGATCACGATCACCCCGCCCGGATCGACCGGGCCGAACAACCAGGCGCTCTTCACCCCCCCGTCTTCAATTGGCTCAGCGTCGGCGGTGCCGACGGCCGGCGCCTATACGCCGCACCTGGCGGCGCCGCCGACGGCTCCGGCTGAGATTCCGCGCGATCCGCTGGTCGGCACCGATACGGGACAGGTGCCGCTCGGAGCGAGTTCCTGGTCTCTCTGGCTGCTGGCGTCCGTGCTCTGGCTGATTCCGGCCTGGCTCATCATGGCGGCCCGGCGCTCCCGGCGGACCGATCCGTTGCTGGAACGCCGCGAAGCGCGTGAGCGTCTTGGCCGGATTCTCGCCGGCATGCCTGGCGTCTCCACCCCCCTGGCGCGAGCTCAAGCGCTTCACGCCTGGCAGCGCCAGACGGCGATGCTTCTCGACATCGCCCACGCGGCGCCGAGCGCGGCAATCTTGTCCCGCCGGTCTCACGATCCAGATGGCAAGACCATGGGTGACGCGAATGGAAATCACTGGGAGATCCTCTGGGCGGAAGCGGACCGGGCTCTCTACGGCAACAGGAACCCTCTGCCTGACGACTGGGTGGTGCGGGCCGAAGCGGCGCTGGAAGCGACGCGTGTGCCTGGCTGGCAGTCGTCGTCCCTCTTTCAACCGCGAAACCTCCTGCCGTGGTTTGGCGGCAACGGAAACGGCGTTCGGAAACGCCACGACCAGGTCATCGCCGCCGTCATCGTCCTGTTCTGCTTGTTCTTCTTCGGACCCAGGGCGCTCGGTGAAACTGAAGCGGATTCTCCGGCTGCCGCAACCGCCGCGAAGCCCTCGAATTACTTTGCCAGCCCGCGCGATGCCTATGACGCCGGAGACTTCCCGGCCGCCGAACAGGGTTGGCGCGCGTCCATTGCCCACTACCCGACCGATTGGGTGGCCCGGCACAATCTCGGCCTCGCGCTTGCGCAACAGGGCCACTGGCCCGAGGCCGCCGCCCAATGGACCTCCGCCTTCCTCCTGAATCCGCGCGACGAGTCGGTCCGCTGGCATCTCGGCCTGGGTTACGAACGCGCCGATTATACGCCGCCGGGTCTCGGTGAGTTTGCGGTCGCGTCCGGTCCGCATTTGTTGGCGCGTCTCGCTTCGCCTGCCGAATGGCAATGGCTGCTCGTCGGCGCGGGCCTGGTGCTCGCCGGCGGACTCCTGATCCTCCTGCTCCGCGCCTATCACAGCGTATCCGGAAGATGGGCACGGCCCGCGGCGTTGGCCGCCATGGCGACGGCGTTGGTCGTCGCGCTCAGCGCAGTGATGTCGCTCCATTTCTACGGCGAAACGGTCGATCCTCGTGCCGCGATCGCGTGGCATCAAGTGCTGCTCCGGTCGATCCCCACGGAGGCGGATACCCAACAAAAGACGTCTTCGCTTCCCGCCGGATCGCTCGGGATCGTCGACAAGGAGTTTCTGGGGTGGGTGCGACTCGCCTTCGACAACGGCCAGACCGGCTGGGTCCGGCAACAAGACATCGTCTGGCTGTACCGGTGATCCGAATTTTGAATTTTGCTTCTCGCTTTTCGCTCTCCGAATGTCGCGACCTTGTTCCAGGCTCCCGGCGCGGGGTCTGATCTTGCGCCGCTAGAAACGCGCGGTTCGCCGACAAACCTCGCGCGTCGATCGTCCCTCGTCATTCGTCACTCGACCGTCCGGTCCTCAGCTCAGCTCGATCTTGAACCGGCAGCCTTTGCCGCCGCGCTTGAGCGATTCCAGCAATGTCACCTTCACGGGATGCCCGGCCATGCCTTCAAACATATGCTGCACGTATCCGACCGAGCAGAGGCAATACGTGCCGGAGAGTCCCTTCGGGCCGGTTTCCACCAGCGGGCAGAGGCAATAACCGTCGGCGACCTTCAGGCCGCGGGGATTCTGGATATAGCTGAAATAGACCACGTCGCCTTCGCGGTGAATGACCTCCTCACCGTGGATAGCCCTGACCCGGCTGATAAACGCATCGATACTTGGCGGGGCGGAGGCGTTTTGCATGGATCCCTCGTGGCAGGCGCGGCCATTCGCGCGCATGATCCGTTCACGGGTCTCCGGATCGAGGTTCGCATCGAAAACGTCGAAGAACCGTTTCGCCCAGGTCTCGCCAAATGCGACGCGCTGTTCGGCCGGTGACAGCGGCTGGCCGGAAGGCGCCGGTGGCGGCGCGGCGGCGGACGGCGGTGCGGCGACGGTTTCGCAGGACGCGCGTTGAATTAAGGCAAGCGCGGCGCAACAGCCGGTTGCCTGAAGGAATTCCATTCGGTTGATTTTCATGGTCCAGGACACTTCTTGAAACACCGGTTGCGGTGACTTCCCTTCAGACAGCCGGCATCCTTCCGACCGCGTCGTTGCGGAAGACGCCGGACACCGTCCGCTGCCGCTGCGTCGCAGAACTGGATCCCGCTCGTCGATCCGCTTACGGCACGGACGCGCCGCGCTTGAACGTTACGCCCAACTCAGCGAACAGAAACGCGTAGACATCCACGTCCTCTTCCATCCGCTCGCGGAGCGAACTGCCGATGCCGTGGCCGGCGTTCGTGCTCGTCCGCAGCAGAACCGTCGCCCGCGGATCCGCCGCCTGGAGTCGCGCCGTCATCTTGCGCGATTGCCAGGGCTCGACGCGCGGATCGTTTGCCCCCGTCAGGAAAAGGACCGGGGGATACCGTGTTCCGTCGACCACGTGGTGATACGGCGAATAGGCGTAGAGCGCCGGGAATTGTGTCGGATCCTTCACCGTGCCGAACTCCGTGACGTTGAAGGCGCCGTTGGGCGAAAGTTCGACCCGCAGCATGTCGTAGATACCGACAAACGAGACGCAGACCTTGAACCGGTCGGGGTGCTGGGTGTAGACCGCGCCCATCAGCAAGCCGCCGTTGCTGCCGCCCATGATGGCGAGGCGGTCGCGGCTCGTGTAGCCTTTCGCCACCAGATACTCCATGGCGGCGGTAAAATCGTCGAAGACGTTCTGTTTTTTGGTCAGATTTCCGGCGCGGTGCCACTCCTCCCCGTATTCGCCGCCGCCCCGGATATTCGCGACCACCCAGATTCCACCCTGATCCAGCCAGATCCGGCGGATGGCCGCAAAACCGGGCGTCACGCTCACCCCGTAACCGCCGTACGCGTAAAGCAGAGCCGGCGTCGCGCGATCAATCTTGAGCCCTTTCGGCCGGATGACCGTGAGTGGAATCCGCGTCCCATCCTTCGAAACGGCGAATTCGCGGCTGACTTCGCAATCGTCAAAACTGACCGGATTGGTGTTGCGCAACGCTGTCCGGTGGATCGTCGCCGTTTGGGCGTCGCAACGATACCAGGCTGACGGCCGCACGTAGCTCGCGTTGTTGTAGAGGATGTCGTCGCCCGCGAGCCGCGTGAGACCGGTCACACTCGAGACCGGGAGGATCGAAACCGAGGGTAGCGCAGTGCCGGCGTGATTGAACACCTTGAGTTCCGACGGTCCGCCCGCTTGCTCGATGACAAAGACGCGCGCGGCCGTCGGCAGAAATGCGTCGATCACGCCGTCGCCGGGCGGCACCACCGTCACGGCGCGCGCCAACTCCGGCGCCGTCAGCGGAACCCGCAGCAGCTTGCCGTGCGGCGCCGCCGCGCGGGAGAGCAGATACAAACCCTGGTCCGGGCCAAGCGCCGCCTGGACGACCTGGTCTTCGAATCGGGTCACCTGCGTCCACTGACCGCCGGTGCTCCGGACATAATGGGCGAACTCGCCGCCATCCCCATTGGCCACCTTCGCCAGGATAATGCGGCCGTCTTCGCTGGCCTCCAGCGCGATCTCCGCGATCTTGGGGAACCCCCGGCCGAGTTCATAGCGATCCTCCTCCGTCTTGGTTCCCAGCCGGTGGAAATAGACTTCCTGATAGAAACCAAGATCGTCGGGCGGTCGCTCGGTGCCCCGGGGATACCGGGTATAGAAAAACCCGGTGCCGTCCTCGTTCCACGCCACGCTGCCGCCCGCCGTGCCGCCGTTGACCCGCGGAATCACTTCACCGGTTTCACGGCCGGTCGCCGTCTCGTAGAGATGGACGTCACCGCTTTCGCTGCCGCCATGAGAGAGACTCACGGCGACGAGGCGGCCGTCACGCGAAGGGACGTAGAAGTCGATTGCCGTGGTTCCACCGGGGTCCAGCTCGTTTGGATCCACGACGACGCGCTCCGATGAAAGGTCGTCGGCTGATTTCATCACCACCAGGAACGGCTGCTGCTTCGGCGGCTGCAGCTTCATCGCGAACAGCATTCCCGGCCGCGATTCGAGTCCGCCGTAGTTCACGTAGGGCGCAGTCTCCAACTCGGCGACGCGCCCGCGGATGTCGCCGATCGAGGGCAGATGATCGAGCATGGCGCGCGCGTGGGCATTCTCGGCCTCGCTCCATTGCCGCACCGCCGGATCGCTTCCGTCCTCCAACCAACGGTAATCGTCGGTGACCTTTACGCCGTGGTATACCTCGACCACGGGTATCTTCGGAGTCACCGGGATCGGCGCCGGTTCGGCAGCGGATGAGACCACCGCCCCCGCGGCGACCAAAGAAAGCAACGTCAGGGCACCCACCAGTTTTCTTGGGAAATGCATCGGAGAATTTAAGTCAGTTACGGCCAGTTATCAGTTCAGCCACACGGTCAGCCCGCACGGGTGCTCCGACACAGAACCTGCGACGTGTTCGTTCGGAATCGTGGCCGCGAGCGCCGGCGAGTGGCAGAAGCGCATCCACTCGCCGGCGCTCGCAGCCACCCGTCGCGGAATTTCCGTGTCATTGCGTTGATCACAGGAACGCATCAAGGATACTGGCGCTCACAGGCGGGTCAAACCAGCGCGCCGGCCAGGGTGCGGGCGGTGTCCGCCCAGGCCGGCAGCGGCCGCGATCGCGCTTCGGCGGCCAGTCGCCGCCATCCGACATCGTCAGCCAGCGCCATTCGCAGCGCGCTGACCCACGCCTCCCGGTCGTTCGGCGCCACGACCATGCAACCCCCCGCGTCCGCCATCTCGCGCAAGACCGGCAAATCGCTGCACACACAGGGCCGGCCCTTCCAGAGCGACTCCAGCACGGGAAGACCGCAACCCTCCGCAATGGTGGGAAACGCGGTGACCCGCGCCGCTGCGTAAAGACGGTCCAGGTGCTCATCGGGCGCCGCCTCGTGGTAATGCGCGCGGGGATGCGTCTTCCGCATCGCCTTCAGGCGCGCGATGATCGGGCGGCCGAAATACGGATTCACCCGCCCAACCACATGCAGCTCGAATTCGACCCCCGCGGCCCAGAGCGCCTCGCATACGTCGAGCAGAAACAGCTGGTTCTTGCGCGGCTCCAGAATCCCCACGCATAGCAGTTGCGCCGCGGGTGGATCCGGCGGCGGCGGCGTCCGTGGCTGCCGGTCGAAATCCGCCCCCAGTACGATCGCGTCGACGGCCGCGCGCACCGCCCCACCCTGCCAGCGCCAGATTTCCACCAGATCGCGCCGGCTCGCCTCGGAGATCGCCCAGACGTGGTCGAAGGCCGCGAGCATCTGCAAATACTCCGGATGCCGCGCCACGCTCTGCGGCCAGGTGATCTGCGGATACCGCAGCGGGATGGCGTCGGCAAACATCGCCGCCAGGCGGCACGGCCGGGCGCGCAGAAAGCGCCAGAAGCCCGGCCGCTCCTGTTCGCAAAAAAGCTCCGCGGTGAACAGCCAGTCGTTCGGCGACAACGTCACCGGCACTCTGGCTCCCGCCGCCAGCCACGCGCCCTGACGCGCGTCCCATCGCACAGGGGTCGCGCGGGGGCCGAGTTCTTCGCGCAGCCGGGCATTGACGCGCATCAATCCCGACTGATGCCGGGCCAACCCGGATTTGGTGACGTCAAAATAGATCACGGTTTTCCTCCTTCCGCGGTCGCCGGTTTGACGCGGAGCTCACCGCTCTTCACGCGCATTGCCTGTTCGAAGCACGCTTGCAGCCGCGCCGCATTCCGGCGTGCATCGTAATTCTCCTCGGTCCAGCGCCGCGCGGCCGCGCGCAGGCGGCCGGCCAGCGTGTCGTCCTCGGCCAGACGCCGCAGCGCCGCCACCCATTCCTCCGGTCGCGTCACGTCGGCGACGAGCCCGGTCGTTTCGTGCTGGATTGCCTCCGTCGTCGCAGCCACGGGCGATGTCAGCACCAGGGTGCCCGCCGCCATCGCCTCGGGAATGACGTTGGGCAATCCGTCGTGGTCACCGCTCGGCGTGACGACTCCCGTGTGCAGCAGGACATCGGCCCAATCCAGGTGACCCCACACTTCGGCTGGCGGAACCTCGCCGGTGAAGGTCACCTGCGCGCTGAGACCGAGCCGCCTGGTTTCGCCCTCCAATTCCTCCCGCAATTCGCCGCGCCCCACGATCCGCACCGAGAATTCCAGACCCGCGTCCTGCAGCGCCGCGTAAATCCTGAGCTGCTCCGCCAGCCCCTTTTTCGGCACCAGCCGCGCCACGCAGACGAGGCGGAGCGGCCGGCGGGGGGTGCGCAGTGGTTTGAGCTCGGGAAACACTTCCAGTCCACGGCGGATGACCACCAGCTTCGTCGCGTCCGCCCCGCGCTCGAGCAGCGTCCGGCGCCCCATCTCCGTCGAGGTATGGACGAAGCGGGCCAGCGCCACCTTCTCCATCAACCACCAATCGCCGCCATGTTCGTAGAGTTCGTAGGCATGCGCCCCCGTGCCGTACGGAATGCCCAACACCCGCCAGAGCAACCAGGCGGCGGTCGCCGGCCCGCCCGTCCAGGCCGCGTAGATCACATCCGGCGGATCCCGCCGGAACCGGTGGACAAAACACGTCGTGAACCCCGCCCCGAGCATATTCTCCCAGAAATTCATCGCGGATGGCGCCCGGCGCCCGCAGGCGTTGACGACAAGTTCCCACAGCATCGCGGGATAGCGCGCCGACTCGTACGGGATCCACCACAACAGCGCCACGAAGAACCACCAGCGCGGCAGGGCCTCGACCTTCGTGCCCCGGAACTCGCCGCCTCCGCCCCACAGCGAATAGAGCCGCAGTCTGACCCCGCGCGCCTGCATCGCCGCGACATCGCGTTGCAGAAACGCTTCGGACGTCTTCGGAAACGTGGTGAAGAGATA
>DASRKV010000185.1:0-10586 GCA_035648795.1 Opitutaceae bacterium | reverse complement strand
ATCTCGATGCAGCGCGGCTTGCCGGCGTTGACCAGCGCACGGCCGGCCTGCTCGTCGTCAGCCGGGGAAAGATTGAAGTGGATCTCCGAACACGGCCCGCACGGACCGGTGTCACCCATCATCCAGAAATTGTCCTTCTTGCCGCCGGTGACGATGTGCACGTCGGGATCGAGACCCGCCGCGCGAAAGATGCCGGCCCAGATGTCATAGGCTTCCTGGTCAAACTCGGACGGATCGCCCCTGGCTTTGTCGGGCTGGTAGACGGTGGCAAAAAGTCGATTCGCCGGAATGCCCCAGACCTTGGTGATCAGCTCCCAGCCCCACGTGAGCGACTCCTTCTTGAAGTAATCGCCGAAGGACCAGTTGCCGAGCATCTCAAACATCGTGTGGTGGTAGGTATCGAAGCCGACGTCCTCGAGATCGTTGTGCTTGCCGCCGGCGCGGATGCACTTCTGCGTATCCGCTGCGCGGGTGTCCTGGGCGGGCCGCGCTCCGGCCCACGTTGAGACGTCAGGCTGCCGGTCACCGAGGAAGATCGGCACGAACTGGTTCATGCCAGCGTTGGTGAAGAGCAGACCCGGCGAGTCGGGCAGCAACGACGACGATGGCACGATCGTGTGGCCGTGGCTCGCAAAGAAATCGAGGAAGCTCTGGCGGATTTCGGCTGAGGTCATGAAAGAAGTGGCGAGGAGCGAGGAATGAGAAGCGAGCAGGTCTGATCGAAGGGGATTGGTGTGGCAAATCGAGAATGGCGGCGAGCCGGGAGAGTGGCACCTCCGAAAGGGGAGGGCGAGGCGTTGCCCTGACCTCGACCGGCCTCCAGCCACCGGCCGATCCAATCGCTGGCGCTCGCGGCGGCGAGAAACTGCGGCGGCGCCTCGCGAGTACTTCGCGATTGCGCACGCCGCGGGCAGGGCGCATCTCATTGGAGGTGAACATCAACGTTCTGCCGGCCGGTCCGATCCAGACCAACGCCTATCTATTGAGCGCGCCGGATCGCCAGGAAGCGGTGCTCATCGACGCTCCGGGCGGGATCTGGGAGCAGATCGAGCCCCTGCTGGCGAAGGAGAAGTGCACCCTCCGCGAACTTTGGCTGACGCACGGGCATTGGGATCATACGCAGGGCGGGGCCGAGGTCGTGGCGGCGACCAAGGCCCGGGTGCGCGCGCATCGCGATGACCGGATCCTGATCGAGACTCCTGAAGTCATGGAGATGTTTCTCCTTCCCGGCGTGCGGCTCGGCCCGATGAAGATCGACGAATTTGTGGAACAAGGGCAGCGGTGGACGGCGCTGGGGGAGTCGGTCGAAGTCCGGCACGTGCCCGGGCATTGTCCGGGCAACGTGGCGTTCTTCTTTGCGGCGCTGAAAGCGGTGTTCGTCGGCGATGCGCTGTTTCATGGCAGTATCGGCCGCACGGACCTGCCGGGGGGCAACTACCAGATGCTGGAGCGCTCAATTCGCGATCAACTTTACTCGCTCCCGGACGATACAGTAGTGTACCCGGGACATGGGCCCGAGACCCTGATCGGCGTGGAGCGGGAGACAAATCCGTACGTCCACGGATAGGCGGGAAACATGAATCACTGGCAAAACAACGCCCGACGGCCGGAAGACGCCGATTTGCAGTTGTGCGGTCCAACCCGAATGCATCACACTCCCATCGCAGACGCCCCCGGAATCTGACATGGAATCGCACCAGCAACTGATTCACGAGCGCTTCATGCGGCGGGCACTGGACCTGGCGCGCCACGGTTGGGGCACGACGCATCCGAATCCCATGGTGGGCGCCATCATCGTGGAAAAAGGCGACGTCGTGGCGGAGGGATTCCACGAAAAGGCCGGCGAACCACATGCCGAAATTATGGCGTTGCGTCACCTCGAGCGTTTGCCGCGGCCGGGCGCGGTCCTTTACGTCACGATGGAACCGTGCAGCACCGAGGGCCGTACGGGCGCGTGCACTACCGCGATCATTACGGCGGGCTTTACCCACGTGGTGGCGGGCGCGGTCGATCCCAATCCCGTGCATTCCGGCCATGGTTTCGAAGTATTGCGGGCGGCGGGCGTGCAGGTGACGGCGGGCGTGCTGGCGGACGAGTGCGCGGAATTGAACCTGATTTTCAATCATTGGATTGTCAGGCAGACGCCCTTGATCGCCGCCAAGGCGGCCGTCACGCTGGATGGCAAGATTGCGACCCGGACCAATGATTCGCAGTGGATCACCGGGGAACTCGCGCGGGCGGACGTGCATCGCTGGCGGCGGTTGTTTCCCGCGATCGCGGTCGGGGCGGGGACCGTCATGAGCGACGATCCGAGTCTCACGAGCCGGGTGGAGGGAACGGTCTGGTGCCCCGTGCGGTTCATCTTCGACGGCCTGCTGCGCACGGTGGTGGATAAGAGGCTGCCCAAGGTTTACACGGACGAATTCAAGGGCCGCACGATCGTGGTGACCACGCCGCACGGCGGGCTCGGCTACGTGCGGAAGCTGCAGGCGCTAGGCGTGCAGGTCTGGAACATCGACTCGCCGACGATGCGGGCGCCCCTGACGGAGTTCCGGAGGCTCTGCGTGGAGGCGGGCATCACGGGGGTATACATCGAGGGCGGCGCCCAGATGATCAGCGAGCTCATTCAAACCCGGCAACTGGATTACCTTTTTGTCTACCGCGCGCCGATTTTGCTGGGCGATGACAAGGCCAAGACGGTGTTCAAGGGGCTGCGCACGGAGAAACTGGCCAACGCGGTCCAGCTTGAGGGCGTGCGGCACACTTCATTCGGACCGGACCAGCTGATGCACGGGCGCGTGGTCTACCCGCAGAGGCTGCAGGTGGACGAGGCAACCTTCAGCCTGGGATGACACTCGGTCGATGTCGTCGAGGAGCGAAAGTCGAGAGCCTCAGCCAAACGATGCGGTCGGATGTGGGGCGGGATCGCCGGATCCCGCCGTTTTACCGAGGGAGGCGGGGTCCGGCGACCCCGCCCTACAACGCTGCACCGGACAGCCCTCGGAACTGCGTGCGACAAGCGCCCCGACTGCATGAGTCCGGCTAACGGCCAGGGCCTCGGATACGGCGGCCGCCCGCGAGCGCATGATTTAGACAGATGCCGCCACCGATTCTGGTGGCCGCGAGCGCCAGCGAGTGGAAAAATGCCCTTGATTGCACGGTCGTTGTGTTCTTCGTGCTCTCGTGGTGAATTCAGTTCGGAAATTCTTTTTCACCGCCAAGGCCCGAAGAACGCGAAGAGAAGCCATCCGAACCAGGGTCATCGACCTTCTTTCCTCGATGCCTCTGGGTCTTTATGGTTTCGAGGGAATCGATCGATGACTATCTATTTGGCGTCGGGCAATGCCCACAAGGCGCGCGAATTCTCCGCCGTCGCCAAGGCTATGGCGGACACGGCAGGCGCTCCGCTGATCGAGATTCTATCGGCCCAGGAGCTTGGCGGCATGCCGCACGTCGTCGAAGACACCGGTTCATTCGCCGGCAATGCGCGCAAAAAGGCACGGGCATTGAAAGACCGCCTGCCGGCGGGCGCCTGGGCGCTGGCGGACGACAGCGGACTTTGTGTGGAGGCGCTGGGCGGGGCGCCGGGCGTGGAATCGGCTTATTATGCCGGTCCGCGGGCCAGCGGCGCCGAGAATCTGGCGAAACTGGCGGGGGTGATGCGCGACTTTCCGGACGAACGCCGGTCGGCGCACTTCGTCTGCGTACTGGTCCTCATCGGGCCCGGCGGCGAGGAGCACCTCTTCGAAGGTCGATGCGAGGGTCGATTGCGCCGCGAGCCGGCCGGCGGCGGGGGTTTCGGTTACGATCCGCTGTTTGTCCCGGACGGCTACGATCGGACCTTCGCCGAGTTGGAACCCGCCGTCAAGAATCGGCTCAGTCATCGCGGCCGCGCGTGGGCCGGATTGGCGGCATGGCTGTACGAAAACGGCCAAGCGTAAAGACGCCGTTCGCGTGGCCCGAGGCAGGAGGCGCGAGCTTTGCGCCTTCCAACGCGGGAGCACACGTCCGGCGCGCGGTCAGGCAATTCGGGATTGCCGTGGACACAATTCTGACTTTGATGTGCCCACCATCGATCCAAACACCCGGGTGTTCTTCGCGCCATTAGTTCATCGGTAGAACGCGAGCTTCCCAAGCTTGAGAGGTGGGTTCAATTCCCACATGGCGCACCAATTGCGAGTCACCAATGAATAGTGCCATAAGTGTCCTAAGTATCCATTCGCGAATCTTATTTCTCACCTGGCACGGGCACATGGGACAAAATCAAGCATCGCATGTTTTGCCCTGGCACTCACTGTCCGCGACGTGCCGGCGGAGCGGGCTTGCGACCGATGCTCCAGACCGTTCGAGGCCGGAGAGTCTTTCGCCGGCACCGCTTGGTCGTCATCCGGGACCTGCATCTGGTCGGGCGCAGGGCCGTTGCCGGACGCGATCGATCCGTGCCGGTTCTATATTCGAGTGAATCGTTTGCATCTTTTTGCAACCTTAACATTATCATTGTTTCTTTCCGATGAAAGCCCCTCCTTCTGCAGGTCGTCCCACGACTATTCGCGGGTTCCGTGCCCAGCGCGCGGCGCTTGTTTTCGTTGCTTTTGCCATCTCGGGCCACCGGGTGATGCAGGCGGCTGCTGCCGGCCCGACCGCGGCCACTCCGGTGGCCGCAAACCTCCCGCTGTCGCTCGACGATTGCCGCCGGCTTGCCCTCGCCCACAATCTCGTGCTGCGCGCCGAGCGCGAGACACTCGCGGCGGCGGGCTTCCTGCGCCAGGCCGAGATGGGCGCATTCGAACCCGATTTCGTGGCCGCGGCCTCGCAGGAATACAACCAGCGCCTCAACACGGTCGAACAGACAATTTCCCAGGGCACGACGGTCTTTCAGGAAAAAAACAAACTCTATTCCACCGGGATTGAAGGGCTCTCACCGACCGGAGCGCGTTACAACATCGGGTACTCCGTGCACGATCTGAACAACAATCTGCGCGTGCTGCCGACCGATCCGCTGCTCCGGCAATACGAGACGTTCCTCGGCGTGACCCTCACCCAGCCCTTGCTTAAAGACGCGGGCCTTTCCGCGACCCTCGCCCACCTGCGCCTCGCCCGGGAGGACGAGAAGATTGCCCGCCAGGAATTTCGGCGGCAGTTGCTGGTGGTGGTCGGCTCGGTCGAGAGCGTTTACTGGGATCTCTATGTCGCCCAGGAGCGGCTCGGGCTCCGCCTGACGTCCGTCGCCGCCGCCGAAAAGCTGCTGGCGGAAAACCAGGATCGGGTGCACGAGGGAAAGATGGCCGAGATTGAACTCGTCGAGGCGGAGGCCGGGCGGGCGCAGCGACGTTCCGCCGCGAGCGAGGCGCAGCAGCATCTGATCGAAGTCTCGGGTCGCTTGCGCACGCTGTTCGCGGAACCCGTCGACGAACCCAATTGGGTCCTCCACGCCAGCGATGTGCCGCCGCCGCTCGGGCCGCCGCCCGCCATTGTCGACGCCTTGCGTGATTCCGTTATGCTGCACCCGGAGTATCTTTCGCGGCTCCATCGCGCGGAGCAGGAAAATATCCGCATCGCCTATGCCCGGAACCAGCGCTGGCCGCAAGTCGACCTCAAGGCCAGCTACGGCCAGAATGGCCTCGGCAGCGACTTCGAGGGTTCGTGGGACGATCTCGACCACCATCTGCACGAGTCGTGGTCGGTCGGCATCGAACTGCGGATCCCGGTGCTGGGTGGCGTCCGGCAGGCGAACACGCTGCATGCCGCCCAGGCCCACGGGCGGGAAGCGCTGTTGAACCTCAAGGCGGCCGAGGTTGAGATCGCGAACAATATTTTCACGGCGGAACGCAAAGTCGAGAGCCTCAAGGCCGTGGCCGCCAATTACGGCGAGGTTGCGCAGGCGGGCCAGCGCCTGCTGAAGAACGAGCAGAGCCGCTTGGTGGAAGGCAAGACGGACAGCCGCCGCCTCCTCGAAGTGGAAAACGAGTTCTCCGACGCCCAGGTGGCCGCCCTGGAGAGCCGCGGCGAATACGAAAAGGCCCGGGTTGAATTTGAAATGGCTTGCGGCCGGCTGCTCAAGCTTCGCGGGGTGGATCTGGCGGAGGAGCCGGCGCGGGTCGGCTACTTGTCACAAGTGAAGGAGCGGATAATCGGTGGAAGCGCTCCGGTCCATGCCCCCGATGCGCGCTAAGCCAGTCATCTGCGCCCTGGTCGCACTTGCTGGCGGAGCGGTTTTCGCGGACAACACGCCGGCGCCGCATACCCTGGTGCCCGGCATCACCGAACCGGTGCACGATTCGCTGCTGAGCGCGTCGGTGGCCGGCACGGTGCAGGCGATTCATTTCAAGGAAGGCGATTCGGTCGAGGCCGGCGCGGTCATCCTGGAACTCGACAAATCGCTGGAGGAGCTGGAGGTCGCGCGCCGGCGTTCGGTGTACGAGAGCCGCGCCGAGCTCGAGGCGGCCGAACATCGCGCCGGGGTTCTGCAGGCCGACTATGAATCGACCAAGCGGCTCTTCGACCGCTCCCAGTCCGTCAGCCACGACGAGGTCGAGAAGAAGGAGCTCGAGTTCAAGCTCGCCATCGCGGAGCGCGACCGGTTGACCGCCGCCAAGGAACGCGAGCGCATTGAGCTGGATATTGCCCGCGAGCAGCTCGCCCGCCGGACCGTCACCGCGCCTTTTGCCGGGGTGATCACCGACCTCCGCGTCGACCTCGGTGTGGCCTGCGAGCCGCGCCAGCCCGTGGTGCGGGTGGTGGAATTGAAGCGCGCTTATTTCGTCACCGACATTTCGCCCGCCCTGACGGCCGGCCTGGCGCCCGGCCGCGAGGTCAAGCTGCACATCGACGTGGCCACCGGCCAGCGGGACGTGCGCGGCACGGTTGATTATCTCGCGCCCGTGGTCGACCCGGGCAGCGGGCTGCGGCGGGTGAAGGTGATATTTGATAATCCCGGCGCCCTGATCGCGCCGGGTGCCGTCGGCCGGCTCGAGCTCGACTAGTTCTCCGCCGATGGACGTCCACCGCTCCGATTCATCCGATGCCGTGGCGCAGGCCACGGCGCGCATCGATGAGCTGCGGGCGTTTGCCGGTCCCCCGAACGAGTTCTGGCCCGCCTGCCTCGAGGCCTTCGCGCTCCTCTCCGGCGGGTCCGATGCCGCCGCGCTGGCCATTCCCGCCGACCAGCCGGGGCCGCCCGCGGCACCTGACGCATCCGGGGCTGAAGGCGCGCCGGCGGCACGCTGGCGCACCGCATGGGAGTGGACCGCCCGTTCGTTGCCGGCCGACCGGATGCACGTCTTTCGCAATTGCATCCGTCTCGCGGCCGACGCGGGCTTGCGCCGGGGCGGCCTCGCGCTGGACGCGCTCACCGGGGTGGAGCGCGCCGCCGCCGGCAGCGGCTGGATCGCCGCTGTGCGGCTGGAGACGGCCGGCGAGGGCGCGGCGGTGTGCGTGCTGTTGTTGCCGCCGGTGGAGCGGGCGGTCGCCGAGGAGGGGATCCGGCGCGTGCGCCTGGCGGCGGATGCGCCGCGGGTCTACGGGCTCAACCGCCAGCTCGGCACGGCGCGGCGGGACGTCGAAACCGTGACCTCGGTGCTGGACCTCGTCACCCTGCTCGACGGCGAAGCCCAGTTTGCCGCGGCGGCGATGACGCTGTGCAACGAACTCGCGGCGCGGCACCAGTGCCAGCGCGTCAGCCTGGCGTGGAGGCGCGGCCCGTATTTGCGGGTGCAGGCGATCAGCCACCTGGAAAAATTCGAGGAACGGATGACCGTGGTGCAGCAGTTGGAGGCGGCGATGGAGGAGGCGGCCGACCAGGATACCGAAATCGTGCTGCCCGCCGCGGCCGAATCGATGATCATTGTTCGCGACCATGCGATCTACGCGGCCGAGCAAAAGCCGGGGAACCTCGCCACCGTGCCGCTGAAGGCGCGCGGTGTCCCGGTCGGGGCGCTGACTTGCGAGCGAGCCGACGTCCCGTTTTCGGAGCATGAACTGCGGCATTTACGGCTGACCGCTGACCACGCTGCGCGGCGGCTTGACGCACTCAAACGCGCGGAAGCCTGGGTGGGCGAGCGCTGGGCGCGCACCCTGCGCGAGCGGCTCGGGAAATTTCTCGGGGTCGAGCACACCCTGGCCAAGGCGGGTGCGGTGGCGGGCGCGCTGGTGCTGGCGTGGGCGGTCTTCGGCCGGCTCGATTACCGGGTGGCAGCCGGCTTTTCCCTGCGGGGGACGGAAACCGCGGTCATGTCGGCTCCCTTTGAGGGCTTTCTGGGCGAGGTCAAGGTGCAGAAGGGCGACACGGTCGTGGCCGGCCAGGTCCTGGCCACGCTCGACCGGACGGAACTCGCGCTCGAGCTCAGCGCGGCGCAGGCCGATGCAACGCGCTTCGAAAGCGAGGTCCAGCAGGCGCGTTCCGAACGCAAGCTGGCGGACATGCAGGTCGCGGAAGCGCGGGCCGCGCAGGCGAAGGCGAAACTCGAGATTCTGGAACTGCACCTTGTGCAAAGCGAAGTGCGGGCGCCCTTCGATGGCGTGGTCGTCGAGGGCGACCTGCGCGAACGCATCGGGACCCCCCTCAAACAGGGCGATGCGCTTTATCGGGTTGCGCGGCTGGACAAAATGTACGCCGAAGTGCTGGTCAGGGAGGACGACATCCGCGACATCGCCCGCGGCGCGCCGGGCCAGATCGCCTTCGCCAGCAAGCCGGGCAGCCGTTTCGCCGTGCACGTCGAACGGGTCGAGCCGATGGCGGTGCCGCGACCGGAGGGGAATGTGTTCATTGTGCGTTGCACGCTGCCGGAAAAAAACGAGGCGTGGTGGCGTCCCGGCATGCGCGGCGCGGCCCGGCTCGACGCCGGCCGGCATGCGCCGTTGTGGATCGCGACGCACCGGACATTGGATTACCTGCGGATGCGCTGGTGGTAGGCCGCCTCCGCGAAGCACGGCTCTGCGCGCCCAACGCATGACGGAATCCTCCCGTACTTTCAGCGATGTCTGGTATCGCGTGGCTCGACAGACCGTCACGCTGCGGCCGCGCGTTGAAGTGCGCCGCCAGGTGTTTCGCGGGGAGCGCTGGCATGTGCTGTACGATCCATTCAACAACCAGTTCTTCCGGGTGCGGCCCGAGGCCTATGCGTTCATCGCGCGGCTCCGGCCGGACCGGACCGTCGAGGATGCCTGGCAGGAGACGCTGGATGACGATCCGGACGGCGCCCCCGGGCAGGAGGATGTGATTCAGCTTCTGGCCCAGCTGTATCACGCCAATCTGCTCCTCTACAAGGTGGCCGCGGACAGCGAGCAGTTCTTCGCGCGCTATCGGAAGCGCAAACAGCGCGAACGGCTGTTCACGTGGTCGAACCTGATGTTTGCGCGCTTTCCGCTGGTGGATCCGGATGCAGCCCTGAATCGGGCGGAACCGATTTTGCGGTGGCTGTTCCGGCCGTGGGCGGCTGTCGTCTGGTGCGGCGTGATCGGGTGGGCGTTCAAGACGTGCATCGATCACAGCGCCGAACTGGGAGCGGCGTCGGGCAATGTGCTCGCCGCGTCCAATCTCGTGTTGCTTTACCTGGGCATCGTGCTGGTGAAGTCGCTGCACGAACTCGGGCATGCCGCCGCCTGCAAGCACTTCGGCGGCGAGGTGCACACGCTCGGCTTGATGCTGCTGTTCTTCAGTCCGCTGCCGTACGTCGATGTCACCTCGAGCTGGGCGTTTCGCGAACGGTGGAGACGGATTGCCGTCGCCTCGGCCGGTGTGGTCGCGGAGCTGTTCGTCGCCGGGCTGGCCGCGCTGTTCTGGGGGTCCGCCGGGCCGGGGTTTTGGCGCGATCTCGCGTTCGACATGATGATCGCCGCCGGGGTGACGACGGTGCTGTTCAACGCGAATCCCCTTCTGCGCTATGACGGCTATTACGTCCTGTCCGACTTGATTGACCTGCCTAATCTCTATCAGCGCGCGCAGCAGATGCTGCATTACCTGGCGGAGAAACACCTTTTCGGGGTGCGGGGAGCGCCGGCGGTGGCTGACTCACCGCGCGAACGCGGTTGGCTGGCGACCTACGGGGTGCTGAGCCTCGTGTACCGGGTCTTTGTGTTTACCGGCATCGTGTGGGTCATTAGCGGGCGGTTTCTCATTGTTGGCGCGCTCATCGCGGTTTTCTGCGCGGCGGCCTGGGGTGTGGCGCCGCTGATTCGTTTCGGCCATTATCTGGTGGCGAGTCCCCGTTTGGAACGGACGCGCGGTCGTGCCCTGGGCGTCACTCTTGGCCTGGCGGCCGCCGCCGTGCTCGGGCTCTTCCTCATTCCCGCGCCCCAGCGGCTGCAGGCGACGGGCGTGTTGCAGTCGACCGCCTTTGCGGACGTGACCATCGGGGTGGACGGTAGATTGGAAAAAATCGAGACGCCGAGCGGCGCAAACGTCCAGGCCGGGCAACCGCTGGCACTCCTGCACAACGAAGAACTGGTCCATCAGATTGCAGCCGCCCGCGCCCAGTTGGAGGAACTGGAGGCGCTGTGGCGCGCTGGGCTGCATCAAGGCTCGCGCACTCGCGCGGCCTTGGAGGAGGGGATTACGGCGGTGCGCTCGCGCGTGCAGGACCTCGAAG
>DASRKV010000184.1:0-3512 GCA_035648795.1 Opitutaceae bacterium | reverse complement strand
GGTTCCGGCGCTGGTTGAAGCGATCGCTGGTTGCTGCCGGTCTGGTCGCTCTCCTGGGCGCCCTCTGGTTCCTGTTCTTGCCCGTTCCATTGACCTGGGCGGCGCGTCTGGCCTTGCGTCTCACCCTTCCGCCGGATCGCGTCGCGTCGACCCGATACGTTTGCCCGGTCTTTATCGGCGCCCTCCCAGCAATGATGCGGCTGGTCGAATCCCGCGATCCGAAACGCCCGTTGATGATCTGGCTCGTCCGCTCCAATAACCATTTGTTGCAGCGCGCGCCCTGCGCCTCTATCGGTCGAAGTCTCTCCGAAATTCACCCATGCACCTCCCCCTGTGTGTTGACCGCCGCCTAGCCGGCCTGACCCTCGCCGCCGCCTTCATCGGCTTCTATCACCCTGCCCTCGGTGCCCAGGATAAGCCGGCGGGCCCTTCCGCCGCAGTCCCGACTGCCGCCGCCGACGCCCAGTCCCGGGCGGTCGAGAACGCCGTGGTGAAGGTCTTCGCGACTGCGCGCCCTCCCGACCTGCTCAAGCCCTGGACCAAGCTATCGCCGCAAGAGGTTTCCGGCAGCGGCGTGGTGATCGACGGCAAACGCATCCTCACGAACGCCCATGTCGTTCTGTATGCCAGCCAGATCCAGATCCAGGCCAACCAGGCCGGCGACAAGCTCTCGGCCACCGTCGAGTCGGTTGCCCCCGGCATCGATCTGGCCGTGCTCAAGCTCGAGGACGAATCGTTCTTTGACTCCCATGCCCCGCTGCCGCGCGCCAGCGTGCTGCCTCAAGTGAAGGACTCCGTGATGGTGTACGGTTTCCCGACCGGCGGCACCGACCTTTCGATCACGAAGGGGATCGTTTCCCGGATCGACTTCGCGGGCTATTACTATGGCACCGGCGGGCTGCGGATCCAGATCGACGCCGCCATCAACCCCGGCAACAGCGGGGGTCCGGCCGTGGTGGGCGACAAGATGATCGGGCTCGCCTTCAGCCGGCTCGGCGGCGGCGCCGAAAACATCGGGTACATCGTGCCCTGCGAGGAGATCGCGCTGTTCCTCAAGGACGTCGCCGACGGCCACTACGACGGCAAACCCGCCATCTATGACGAATTCCAGACGCTGGAGAATCCCGCGCTCCGCGCCTTCCTCAAGCTCGACAAGGCGGTCCAGGGCCTGGTCTTGCACGAGCCTTTCAGCGAGGCGCCGACCTATCCGCTCAAGCGCTGGGACGTCATCACCAAGATCGGCGATACCCAGGTGGATGACCAGGGCAAGATCCAGGTTGGCGACGATCTGCGGCTGCAATTCACCTATCTTGTCCAGACGCTCACGCGCGATGGGAAAGTCCCGCTGACCGTCGTGCGCGAGAGCAAGGCGGTGAAGATCGATGTGCCGGTGTCCGCGGTGCGGCCGCGCCTGCTTCCGTTCCTGTCGGGCAGCTATCCGGTCTATTTCATTTTCGGGCCGATCGTCTTCTCCGCCGCCACGGACGACTTTGTTGCCCGGCTTACCAGCGGCCAGTCGGGCGGGATGATGGCGGGCGTCCTCAGCTTCATCGGCAGTCCGCTCATCACCCGGCGCAGCGAAAAGCCCGCCTTCGAGGGAGAGGAACTGGTGCTCGTCCCGGCGCCGTTCCTTCCGCACAAGCTGGTGAAGGGCTACGAAAACCCGACCGGCCGGGTCGTCAAGTCGGTCAACGGCGTCGCGATCAAGAACCTTCGTCATCTGGTCGAAATCCTGCGGGATTCGAACGATCAATTCGTCAAGATCGAGTTCGCCGGCCATAATGCGGAGACCCTGATTTTGCCGCGGGCGGAGACGATTGCCGCGACGGAAGAGATTCTGACCGACAACGGCATCCGCAGCCAGGGATCGCCGGACCTTCTGGCCGTCTGGAACCGCAAGCCGGCGCCCTGACTGCCGGGTCGGACGTCGTACTCGATCCGCTGCCGAGCCAGAGGAACCATCTCCGGAAAGTGAGCGCCTCCTTCCCTCCGGCGAAATCCGCGCTGCCCGCGTTCTCGCTCCCCGACCAGCGCGTGTGGCGCGTCCCGAGTATCACGTGGTTTCCCGCAACTAGGGCACGGAAGGCCGCGGAAGCACCGGTTTTGTCTGGAGCAAAACTGTCGCCGGCGCCAGCCCGGCGGAGCGGGCGGTGAGCCTGAGGGTGCCGCTTTCCCGGGCGGCCTGAACGATGATCTGGGCGAGCCCGTTGAAAACGCTGCGCCGCCACTCAACCGGCGGCAGAGGCTCCGGCATCCGCAACGACACCCCCTTGTTTACGCCCGCAGCCGGTCCGTAGTTGGCGACGGTCACGGCGATCGTATTCTCCCCGGGATGCAGGAACGTTTTGACATCGTAGCTCGATGCCGCGCGCGGGTCGCCCGCTGACCCGATCTGCTGGCCGTTCACGAACACTTTGCCATCGCCTTCGATTTTCCCGAAGTAGAGTTCCACGGCTGGCGCGGCCAGATCCTGCGCCGACACGGTGAACCGCGCGCGGAACACGCCCTGCTCGTGCAAACCGAGCGGGCCGCTCTCTGCCGTCACGTCTGCCTTGTCCCAACCCGAGTCATCCAGGGACACACCCGTTTCTCTCAGGTTCTTGGCATAGGCATCAGCGAGCTTCTTCCACCGCCATCCGTCGACCGACACGGTGTGCAGGGGCGCCGTCGCCACAAACACGTCAGGCTCATGATAGCTGGGATCGCCGTTGCCGACCCCTATGATCCGGCCCGGGCCTTCAAGTTCGAAACTGACCGCGTTGTCCGCCACCGGCACGACGCGCCCCTGAGCATCCGCGACCGCGACCGTGATGACGGAAACGTCCTCGCCGTTCGCGTCGATCGTCGCCCGGTCCGACGCGAGCTGCACCGCCGCCGGCGCGCCCGTCGTTTCGACCTTCGTCTCGGCCACCAGCTGTCCGGCCTTGAAGCCTTTCGCCGAGAGCGTGCCCGGCGCGTACGGCACCTTCCACTTCAGCGAGGAGACGCGCTTCATGGTTTGCCGTCCGAAACTTCGGCCGTTGAGAAACACCTCCACCTCGTCGCAGTTGCTCAAGGCGCGCACGTCGATCTCCTGGCCTTCCTTGCCGGACCAGTTCCAGTGCGGCAGTAGGTGCAGCACAGGCTTCGCGGTCCACCACGATTGGTAATACCAGAAGTTGTCCTTGGGGAAACCGCAGGTGTCGAGAATGCCGAAATGCGAGTTGATGCACGGCCAGCCGTAGGGCGTCGGCTCGCCGCGGTAGTCGAAGCCGGTCCAGACGAAGCCACCGGAAAGCCACGGCCGTGGGTCGAAAAAGCCCACCCACTCCTCGGCGGTGTTCGACCAGCTCTGCCCGTGGTCATCGTAGGCGGAAACATAGCCGCGTTCCTTGTCGTCCACATAGATTCCACGCGTGCCGACGGTACTGCCCTGCTCGCTGCCGACATTCGGCTGCTGCGGATGCGCCGCATGATAGGCGTCCATGCGGTCCTCGCCGATCCGGTAGCTCCAGCCGCGCACCTCGATGACT
>DASRKV010000183.1:0-14710 GCA_035648795.1 Opitutaceae bacterium | reverse complement strand
TTGAGGATCTTCTGGAGGATCGGTCGTTGGGTGGAGCGTTCCCGGGCTTCGTTGCGCAGCGCGGAAGTATTAACGGGTTCGTGCGGCTGGTCGGCCGGCGCACTGGCCAGCTCCTGGTCGTAACGGGTGGAAACGTCCTGGGGCGGGACGTTGGATGGGGTCGGATTGCTCATGGCGGGCATGATCGTCGTGGGTTGGGACGGCGGGCCCTTGGGCGGATGGTGGTGCGCAGGAGATTCCGGCAAAGCGGTCGATATCGGGGGAGCGGGAGTCCATGGGATCAGAACTCCTTCCGGAACCGATAGACGCTTTGGACCAGTCCTTGCAGCACACAACAACTGAGCACAAAGGAGCCACCGTAGCTGATGAAGGGAAGCGGTATACCGGTAATCGGCACCAGCCCGATGGTCATGGCGATGTTAACGAATACGTGGACCGCGAACAGCACCGTCACGCCGAGGGCGAGAAGAGTGCCGAAGCGGTCGCGGGCGAGGCCCGCAATGCGTATGCCGTTCCATAAAACCACGCCAAAAAGGCCGAGGACCGAAATGCTCCCCAGGAAACCTTTCTCCTCGGCGAGAACCGAGAAGATGAAATCTGTGTGGGCCTCGGGCAGGTAGCGCAGTTTGGCCTGCGTGCCCTGCGTCCAGCCCTTGCCCGTCAATCCGCCCGAGCCGACCGAAATGAGCGATTGGTTCAAATTCCAACTGATGCCCATCGGATCGATCCGGTCGGGGGCGATGAAAGCCAGGATCCGGTTCCGCTGGTAGTCGTGCAGCGGCAGCAGGCCGTGCGACTCATAGGCGCCCTTGTCGGTCGAGGGCGACAGGTTGTTCGCCTCGAGGAAATTCAGGTAGCGGTAGCTGTCCATGGCGACGAGTCCGACCAGCAGTGCAAACGCCCCCAACGCGGCGGCGAAAAAGCGCTGCGACAGGTTGGAAACGTAGAGCAGGGCGAAAACCATGGGCGGAATGACGAGGGCCGAACCGAGATCCGGTTGGAACAAAATCAACAGGATAGGCAATCCTGCCGCAAGAGCTAATATCCCTAGCGTTTGCAGGGATTCCCGCACGGTGGTCAGCTTCGACCGGGTCAGGATCGCGGCGGTGATGATCAGGACTCCAAACTTCGCTGCTTCAGATGGTTGGAAAGAAATGGGTCCCAGGTCGATCCACCGCCGCGCGCCGAGGCGGGTCACGCCAAGCGGCGTCCACGGCAGCAAGAGCGACACCAGGCAGGCGGCATAAACCCAGTGGGCGAATTTGAGCCAGAATTTGTAGTCGATCAGGGAAACCACGCAGTAAATGACTGCGCCCACGGTGAGCCAGACGACTTGCTGGAGCCACTGGCCGCCGTTGGTGGCCAGTTGCGCGCTATAGATGAAGAACAGGCCGACGGTGCCAAGCGTCGCGATCGCGAGCGGGCTGATCCAGTCGTACCGTTCGCGGGTACTGGTCTGGAAGACCTGCAGAAAGTCGAGAGGATGGCTCAGTTTCACGCCGGCCCCAATGTCAAAGGTCCGGGCCGCGATGTCGATCCTTCATCGCCCGGAGGCCGCCGGACGTTGGCCGGCAAGAGGGCCGCCAGACTCCTGGGTTGATCTTTTCTCCTCGGGACCTAGGTTGGCAGCCTTGAAATCAGGCAGCGCAGCCGACTTGATCTTGCTGATTCTCCAGGGCGAACCGTTTCTTCTGAGCCTGGTTGTCGCCGTCGTCATCGGCACGGGCGTCGGTTTCCTGGTGGTGTGGATGGTCACGCGGCACACGCTCCGGATGGCGGAGCAAAACGCGGCCCAACTGCTGGCGGTGGCGCGGCGGGAGGCGGCGGTGGGCGCGCAGGAGCTGAAGTCCAAGGTTGAGGAGGAACTCCAGGCGAAGCGCGCGGAGATGAACCGGGATTTCGACCGGCGCGAGATCGAGGTGGAGCTCAAGTTGCGCGAGATTCGCTCGCACGAGGAGTCGCTCGCGTTGCTCGATTATCAGCTCGAGCAGAAACAGGAACGCCTCGCCCGCGAGAATGCCGCCATCCGCCAGGCGCGCGATGCCATCCGCGATCTTTCCAAAAACGTGCGCAAGCGGCTGGAAGGGGTCGCGCAGATGGACGCGGAGGAGATCAAGCAGGCATTGCGCGAGGAGGTGTTGCTCGAATGCCAGGACGAATTACGGGCGCTGCGGCGCGAAACGATCGAGAAGTCCGAGCAGGAACTGCAACACGAGGCGCACCGCATCCTCGTGACCGCGATGCAGCGGCTGTCCAGCCGGCCGAACAACGACATTACCGCGACGATCGTCCAGCTGCCCGGCGAGGAGATGAAAGGCCGGATCATCGGCCGGGAAGGCCGCAACATCAAGGCGTTCGAAGCGGCCACCGGGGTCACGCTGCTCATCGACGAATCGCCGCAGATGGTGCTGATTTCCTCGTTCGACCCGGTGCGGCGCGAGATCGCCAAGCAGGCGCTGGAAGGCCTGATCAAGGACGGACGCATCCACCCGGCGAGCATCGAAGAGTTTGTCACGCGCGCCAAGGAGGAGATTCGACTCAACGTCATGCAGGCGGGCGAAGAGGCGGTGCAGCGTCTGCAGGTCAACGGCCTCCATCCGGAAGTCATCAATCTGCTCGGCAAACTCAAATTCCGCTTCTCCTACACCCAGAACGTCCTCGATCACTCCGTCGAGGTCGGCTTTCTCTGCTCGATGCTGGCCTCGGAGGTCGGCCTCGATCCGCAGGTGGCCAAGCGGGCGGGGCTGCTGCACGACATCGGCAAGGCGGTGGAAGGGGAATTCCAGGGCAGCCATGCCGTCATCGGCGCGGAGTTTGTGAAGCGCCATGGCGAGACCCCGATTGTGGTCAATGCGGTCGCCGCGCATCACGAGGAGGTCAAGCCCGAGACGGTCTATGCCGGGCTGGTCATCCTCGCGGACACCATTTCCGCGGGGCGCCCGGGGGCGCGGGCGGAGTCGATGGCCGGCTACATCCAGCGCCTGGACCGGCTGGAGCATCTGGCCGCGTCGATGGAGGGCGTGCAGCAGGCGTTTGCGATCCAGGCCGGCCGCGAGGTGCGGGTCGTCGTGAATCCGCAGGCCGTGACGGATGAGCAGGCCGGCGAGCTGGCGAAGAAGCTCCGCCGGAAGATCGAGGAAGAGCTGCAATATCCCAGCACGATCAAGATCACCGTCATCCGGGAGCAGCGGTTCAGCGAGACGGCGATGTGAAGGGAAAGCATCGAGTAGAGAGTAGCGAGTAGCGGGCAGTGAGTAGAGATTGGTGAGTAGCGAGCATGGAGAGTACAGCGCGCCCCCGATCGGATTTCTACTCGCTACTCGATGCTCGCTACTCGATGTTTAGGATCATGTCCGACCCGAAGATCCTCGAAACTTTCCCCAACCCGCAACCGGGGCGTGACTACGTGATTGAACACACGCACCACGAATTCACGTCGCTGTGTCCGATCACGGGACATCCGGATTTTGCGGAGATCACGGTGCAGTATGTGGCGGACCGGATCTGCGTGGAGTTGAAATCGCTCAAGCTCTACTTCCACGGCTATCGGAACGAGGGGATTTTCTTCGAGGCGGTGACGAACAAGATCTGCGACGACCTCGGCGCGTTGCTCCGGCCGCGGCGGTTGACGGTCGTTTCGCGCTGGCAGGCCCGCGGCGGATTCACCTCGGTGATCACCGCGGAATGGCGGCCGAAGGCTGGGCGCCGGAAGCGCTGACCGACCGACGCTCACATTTGGCAGTGATGGATGGAGGTGGAGCGGCTTGTCCCCAAGACGCCCCGGGCGCGTTTGAGACAACGCGCTCCACCAATGTCATTTCGTTCCGATGCCGTCACGGATTGAGCGCGGCAATCACCTGCGCATGCAGGCCGGGAATGGCGGCCACGATCGACGTCGCGTTCACGGGATCCCGGCCCTGCCAGTCCGTGATGATGCCCCCGGCGCCGCGGATGACCGGGATCAGGGCGGCGATGTCCCACGGGTTCATGACGGGGTCGCACATGATGTCGGCCCAACCGGTGGCGACCAACAGGTAGCCAAAACAGTCGCCCCAGGTGCGGAGCTGTTTGACGCGCCGGCCGAGCGCGACGAACGCCGCGCCATTCTGGTGCTGCGCGGGCGAGAGCACGTCGCTGCAAAGCAACGTCGCCTCTTCCAGAACCGGCGTCGCGCGCACCCGGACGGTCCGGCCGTTGAGCGTCGTGTAGTCGCCCTCGCCAATGACCAGTTGTTGCAGGACCGGCTGGTGGATGGCTCCCAGCACCGGCTGGCCGTCATGGAGGAGCGCGATGAGCGTGCCGAAAAGTGGGGTGGCGGCGGCAAACGCGCGGGTGCCGTCAATCGGATCCAGCACCCACACGAATTCCGCGCCGGTATTCTCCGACCCGAATTCTTCGCCGAGAATGCCATGGGCGGGAAAGCGTTGGCGGATCATCCGCCGCATGAGTTCCTCGGCCCCACGGTCGGCCAGGGTCACCGGCGTCCGGTCGGACTTGGTCTCGACCACCAAGCCGGGACTGGCGAAATAGGGGCGGATGAAGTCGCCACTGGCGCGGGCGAGTTCGAGCAGGAAACTGCGGTACACCTCGAGGTTCACGGCGCAAGGCTCGCCACGAAATCCGCGAAAGACACGAAAATAAAGGAGGTGGATCTCCGAGTTGTCGGTGGAGGGTGAGGCGGTTCGAAGGTGGCACGGGCGTCACGCTCGTGGTTTGGAAAACCCCGGACATAGGCAAGATGCCCATGCCACCTCAAACGACTGACAACTTGCAGATCTACCAAGAAAAGGGCCGGCTTTTTTCCGTGCGTTCGCGGGGTGGGTGTGTTTCGTGATGACTCGTGTCCCGTGGTTGGACGGAACAACCGGTCTTCTTCCTCGATTTCGAAGGCAGTCTCGCCTCCGGCATCCTCGAGTACGGCGTCGTGACCCTGGCGGGCGGCCGGATCGTCGCGGCCGAGACACGCCTGTGCCGGGCGGTGGGCCGCGTGCGCCCGGAGGATGCGGCGGTGCATGGATTGCGGGAGGACGACCTCGCGGCGTACGCACCCTTTGCGAGCGATTGGGAGTATTTCGCCGCGCTTCGCGAACGCGGTCCGCTCGCGGCGCACTACGCCGGAGTGGAAAACGCCCTGCTCAAGTCCGTGTGGCCGTATCCGCGCATGTCGCCCGATTTCGCCCGGCCGGGGGACCAGGTGGCCGAGTGGGGACCATGGATCGATACCGCCCGCCTCTTCGCCCAGATTTTTTCGCGGCTTCCGTCCGGGAGGCTGGAGAACCTGATCGTCGATTGCGGACTGCAGACCGAACTCGACGCGCTGGCGGCGGCGCATTGCCCCCCCGGACGGCGGCGCTACCACGCGGCGCTCTACGATGCGCTGGCCGGCGCCCAACTGCTGGCCCGGCTGGCGGCCGAACCGGCGATGGAGGACAAATCGATGGGCTGGCTGCTGGCGATGAGCACGCTCGACCCGGAAAAGCGCGACGCGCTGCGGCAGACCAAGCTGTTTTGACCGGCGGAATCCTGGTCGATTCTCCCGCAGGCACTGACCCAGCCGCCGGAATCCGAATCCCGACAGGACGGCGCGCGGTCGCCGCCAAATCCCCGATCGGCGCTGACGGAGCGGCGCCCAAATTCCCGCCTACGCTCCGGCCGCCCCGCTGGAGAAACGGTCGAGCAATTCCGCCAGCGGCTGATCGGTCAGGGAGGCCATCACGAGATGGGCGGCGGAAAGATCGTGCCGGTGGGTCGACGGATTCGGCACGGCGACGGTCCAGATGCCGGCGGACCGGGCGGCGAGTGTGCCGGCGCTCGAGTCCTCGAAGGCGATCACTTCAGGCGGCGTCAAAGCCAGTTGCCGGACGACCAGGTGATAGATCTCGGGCGCCGGCTTGCCGATGGCGACGTCTTCGCGACAGCCGATGAAGTCGAAAAAAGGGCGCAGGCCCAGCCGGGTCAGATGTCGGTCGACGTGGTCGTGGCCGGAGTTGGAAGCCACCGCCAGCTTCAGACCACGCCGGCGGCCTTCCTCCAGGTAGCCGAGCACACCGGGCAGGATGGGTTGACGCGCCGTCAGCTCCCGCGTCAGGCGCCGATGCTCGGCTTCAAGCTCGGCGCGGGCGGCGGCGGAACCGAACGCGGTCCAGGGGTCGAAGGCGATGTCGACGTGACCCACGAGGCCGAGAGCGTCGGCCCGCGTATAGGCATGGCCGGCCCGCTCGTGAATGGCCGCCCAGGCATCGATCAGCGGGGTCTCCGTGTCGATGACGAGTCCGTCGAAATCGAAAATCAACGCGCGAATCACGAGACCTACAAGCCAGACGAAGGGAGGCGCAGTCAAGCCGCGCGGGGCAGGGGAAAAATCGTCGGCCTGGACTCGACGTGAGCCGGGAAGCCCTTCATTTTCCATTCCCATGCATAAGCTGCTCCCCTCCACCGGCCTTCGCGGCCTGACGCTTGCCATGACCACCCTGATGTCCGCCCTCGTTGTTTCCGCCCGGCCCACGAGCCACAATCGCGCCGAGATACCCAGCCAGTACAAATGGGACGTCACGCCGATCTGCGCGGATTGGCCCGCCTGGGAGGCAGGCATGAAGGATCTCGACGCCAAGATGTCCGCGTTTGCCGCGCTCAAGGGGACCCTGACGCAGGGACCCCAGGCGGTGCTGCACGCCTATCGGTTGTACGACGAAATCGGCGTGCTCCAGGAGCGGATCTACAGTTATCCATCGCTTCAGCGCGACCTTGACACGCGCAACCAGGAAATCGGCGGCCGGTTCCAGCGGGTGCAGGCGTTGCGGGCGAAATTCGGCACGGCGGCCGCGTGGTTCACGCCCGAATTGCTGGCCGTTCCGCAGGCCACGATGGAACAGTGGGTCGCGCAGACGCCCGGGCTGGGCATTTATCGCTTCACCATCCTCGACAATTACCGGGTGCAAAAGCACGTCCTCGACGAAAAGGGCGAGCGTTTGCTGTCCTTCAGCAGCCGGGCCAACGAGACCGCCCGCACGGCCTTTCAGGAGCTGTCGACCTCGGACATCAAGTTTCCCAAGGTCACGCTGGCCGACGGCAAGGACGTGACGCTCACTCCCGGCGCTTATCAGGCGTTGCTCTCCACCGACTACAACCAGGGCGACCGGGCGAAAGCTTTCGAGGCTTACTTGAAGACCTACGAGGCCACGGCCAACACCTACGCCGCACTCTATGGCGGCGTGCTCCAGCGCGATTGGTTCCTCGCGCAGGCGCGAAACTACCCGGCCACGCTCGACGCGGCGTTGGACGGAAACAACATCCCCACCGCGGTCGTGGAAACGCTGGCGACGACCACGCGCCGCGGGACCGCCCCGTTGCAGCGCTACCTGCGCCTGCGCCAACGTCTGCTCGGCCTGGCGACCTATCACCTCTACGACAACGCCATTCCCATCTACCAGGTCGCAAAGGGGTATCCGTACGAGGCAGCCAGACAGACGGTGATCGAGTCCGTGGCGCCGCTGGGACTGGATTATCAGGCGAAGATGAAGCAGCTCTTCGCGGGCGGCTCCGTGGACGTTTACGAAAACGACGGCAAGCGCAGCGGCGCATACAGCGCGGGAGTCTACGGAGTCGGGCCGTTCATGCTGCTGAACTACAATGACACGCTGGACGCGGTCTTCACGCTGGCGCACGAGGCTGGCCATTCCATGCACACGATTCTCGCGTTTAAGACCCAGCCCTACGTCACGGCCAACTACACGATCTTTGTGGCCGAGGTCGCTTCCACGATGAACGAGCGGTTGCTGCTGCGGAAGCTGCTCGAGGCCACCACGGATCCGAAGGAGCGTTTTGTCCTCGTGCAGCATGCCGTCGACAACATCGTGGGCACGTTTTACACGCAGGTGCTCTTCGCCGACTTCGAGCTGGAGGCCCACCGGCTCGCCGAACAGGGCCGGCCAATCACGGTCGACGTGTTGAAGGAGATCTACGGGCGGTTGCTGCACGATTATTACGGCGACGCCATCACGTCCGATGAGCTCTATCGCTACACCTGGACGCGGATCCCGCACTTCTACAACTCTCCCTATTATGTCTACCAGTATGCGACCTGTTTTGCCTCGTCAGCGCAGCTCTACCGGACGATGAACACCGGCACGGACGCCGAACGCGCGGCCGCGACCGGGCGGTACCTCAATCTGCTGAAGAGCGGCGGCAGCGATTATCCCATGGCGCTGCTGCAGAAGGCGGGCGTTGACCTCACCCAACCGGCGACGGTGCAGGCGGTGGTGGACCAGATGGACGAACTGGTGACGCAGCTCGAACGTGAAGCGGCGAAGATCGCCGGTCCGGCCGGGCCGGAGTGACGGATGTGGAGGTAGGGCGGGATCGCCGGATCCCGCCGTTTTGCCGAACCAGGCGGGGTCCGGCGAACCCACCCCACAACGCCGCACCGGACCGTTCGCGGAACTGCGGCGAAATGCGCTCCGACTGCATGAGTCCGTATTGGATGAGGCCACGGCGCCCCCGCCCTCCAATGGCCTGCCAGACAGTTCGTGGATACGCGCCAGAATCGCTCCAATTGCCTGAGTCCGGGGTCACCGGGCGCCGCGGGGCGCCGGCCCAAGCCCCAGGACCCGGGACTCAAGGTCCAAAAGCGTCTGGATAAAATCCCCGGCCGTGGGCGCATGCAGGAGCGCGTCGCGATTCGCAGCATCCTTGAGGATCCGGCAAAGGACCCCGACGATCTGAAGATAATCGCCGGCGTTGGCTTTCGGAGTGCCCAGGACAAAAATGAGACGGATCGTCTGGTTGCTGTTGTCGAAATACACGCCCGGATCGCTGCGGCCGACGGCCATGACGATCCTCGTCACGTGTTCGGTGCGGGCGTGCGGGAGCGCGATCCCGTTGCCCAGGCAGGTCGTATCAATGCGTTCGCGCGCCAGCAATTCATTGTAGAAGCCCTGAAAATCGGTCACGGCGGGGTGGCCGTCAAGGAGGCCCGCAACCTCGTAGAGCGCGGCAGTGCGCTGGGTGCTTTGCACATTCAGGGTGATGCGCTCGGGAACGAGCAGTGGGGCGAGGGTACCGGCCATGAGCATGAATCGCAAAGAATCAGGGCCGAGGAGACGCAGGCGGCGAAACCAACGCAAGGCCGGAGTGGGTGCGGGCCAGGTTTGACGGCTCTTTAGCGCGTCGCCCGGTGCCGGGCCGGGCTCGGCGGCCGCGTTCCAGTTGGCGGGACCGGCACCGTCACATGCGGAACGCCCCGTGCCTGGAGCCGGGCACTTCCAAACGCCACCACGGGCGGGGCGCCCGCGTCACGCCTACTTCGATCCGGCGCTGAGTTTCAGTCGCCAGACGTTGTACGCACCGCCGCGATTCGAGAGGAAGAAGACCACGCCTTCCTCGGCGGGCGACCAGGCCGGCATGATGTCGTCCGAGGCATTCTGCGTCAGCCGCTGCAGGTTCGTGCCGTCGGCGTTGATCAGGTAGATACCGTTGTGATGGCGGCCCTGGTCGTCCACCCCCTGGTCGGAGACGAACAGCACGCGGGCGCCGTCCGGGCTGACCGCGGGGTTGAAGCTGTTGTTTCTCCGGAAATCCTCCTGGTTGACCAAGGCCGTCTCCAGCTTTCCCTCGGCCGTGATCGAGTAAATTTGTTTCTTCTTGGTGTCATCGTCGACCTTCACGAAGAAGACCTTTCCGCAAAGGTGTTGTTGATCTCGATCGCGCTGATCGGCAACTGGGTCGGCAGCGACCCGTCGAACCTGATGCTGCTGACCTGGAACTCGGCGAGGGGGAAGTTCGGCTCGACGGAGAGGTAAAACAACTGGCGGTTGCTGTCGCCATACGTCGGCGCGAAATTGAAACGCGTGTCGTTGGTCAGCCGGGAAATCCCGCCCGAAAGCCGGTTGTCGATGAGGTTGACGCGAAAGATGTCGGGCTTGGCCCGCTCGCTCCGATTGGAGGCGAAGACCAGGAAGTTGCTGCCGTCATTGGCGATGAAGGGCAGCGGGTCCCAATAGCGGGGGCCCTGCGTGAGCCGGGCCACGCCGCTCGCGACGTCGTCGGTCTGTTTGATGAAAAGGTTGGAGTAGAAATTGCCCTGGTCATCGTGCTCGGTGAGGCCGAAGAGCACATGTTGCCCGTCAGGCGTGATGCAGAACGAGTTGATCGACTCGGCGCGGGTGGCGGCGGCTTCCTTCTGATCCTTCCGCGCAAAGTTCGTCACCGGTTTCAAATCATTGACGATCTCGGCGGGCTCGCGCGGGTTAAGACTCGCGACGGCGTTGATCTGGACGGCCTTGAATGCGACGCCGGTGGGGGTCATGACCAGCGCCGGATAGATGAAGGCGGTGGTGATCTCGGTGACCGGCTGCAGCTTGAATTCCAGGTTCGTGCCGCCGGCGTAGTCGATCACCAGGGTTTCGGGTTTGTATTTGGCCGGCACGACCACGGCGAGGTTGAACTTGGGCCAGGCCGAGGTCTTGTTCGGCCGCTGGAACGTGATGGGCAGCTTGAGCGGCGTCTGGCCGACCACGGTCCCGTTGAGGCTGACTTCCGCGTTCAGTTCGGCTCCTTCCGCGGTCGTCGCCACGACGGTGTAAACACGGTCTTCCTTGAGCAGGGTCAGTTCGACCGTCGGCACCGAGTTGGTCGCCGATCCCAGCGTCACGATTTCGCTTTGATAGTTGGTCTTGGAGATGACCAGTGTCTTGTTCCGCAGGGACGCGTTTTGTCGCCGGGCCGCACCCTGATGAGCGGCCTGCCGACGAGCGGCCGCCCGACAAATCAAAAACGGAGATGCGCCCTCGCCGGCCCTGGGCCGACGCGCCCCCTTGGGCGAGCCAGGCCCGCGCCGACCAGCCAGGTTTGGAAACAGAGTTGAATGACGGGTTCCGAAGAGTCAGTTTCGATGACACGGCCCCGCAATGGAATCCAAACTCCTCCTGAATATCGACGGATTGACCGACATCGGCGTGCGCCGCCGCAACAATGAGGACGCCTGGTGGATCGGCGAACTGGGAGGAGCGCATTGCTTCATGGAGCCCGGGCCCGGGCCGCTGCACGTCCTCCTGGCCCCGGAAGGCGCGCCCGCGCTCCTGCTCGTGAGCGACGGCGTCGGCGGCGCCAACGCGGGCGAAGTGGCGAGTCAGATGGCGGTCAACTTCATCTCCAGCGAACTCAACCGCGCGCCGGCGGCCCTGGCGGATGCGCCGACGGCCCGCCGGGAAATCCTCGCGGCGCTCCACGCGGCCAACGGCGCAATCAAGGCCAAGGCGGCGGCGCCGGAATTCGACGGCATGGGCGCCACGCTTTCGCTGCTTTGTTTCGCGGGCCAGACGGAAGCGTGCTGGGGCCAGGTGGGCGACAGCCGCATCTACGTGTGCCGCGAGGGACGGCTGCATCAGATCAGCCGCGATCATTCACCGGTTGGCCGGTTGCGCCAGGAGGGCAAGATCAGCGAAGCAGAGGCCCGCCATCATCCGCTGCGCAACCAGATCGACCAGAGCCTCGGAGATCCGAGCAATCTCTTTCAGCCCGATTCCGGGATCGAGAGAATCCACCCGGGCGATGTCTATTTGCTGTGTTCTGACGGCTTGAGCGACGGGTTGTGGGACCGGGAGATCGAGAAGATCCTCGCCGGGGTTCACCGCCTGGCCGAGGTCCGGCCCGCCGTCCGACAACTTGTCAGCCGCGCCAAACAGGCCTCCGGCCGGGACAACATCACCGCGGTCCTGGCGCTGGTGGAGGACCCGGCGGCGCCGACAACGGCGCTGGGCCCGCCGGGCGCAAACTGGCTGACGAAACTGCGCCGCTTCGCGGGGCGGTAGCCGCCCCGATTAATTACCTGGATCCGGCGAAGACGATGAAAGATGCAGGCTAGAGCGCCACGTTGAGCGTCACGCTGACGGTGAACTTGTTTCCCCAGTCGGTTTCGCCGGTCACCGCGAGGGTATACTGGCCGCTGGCGGGGAATTTGAAATCCACCTCGTTCTGCGCCCCGAAATGGCCGATCTCCTGTCCTTGGGGACTCTTGATGCTCCAGGCCTCGATCTTGAAATCGGTCTTTCGTTTGTTGTCCTGGAAGACCAGGCGGGTGGCCATGCCGTCACTCTCGAACTTCCGCGCATCGGGCGCCTCGGCAATGACGAAATCCCACTGGCGCTCCCGGCCGACATGCTGGTCGAAGCCCGCGATCCCGCCGGCGTCATCCCGCTTCAAAGTGATCTTCAGTTCGCGCTCGGCGGCCGGCAGCGGGCGGCAGGAGATGTCGTGGCGCTGCAAGCCCTCCATCAACTTGGCGTTGGTTCCCTGAACTACGAATTACGCGTGTCCTGAACCACTGCGTCCTCCCGGCGAACTCCGGCCGGCCGCCGTGGTCAAACTTTATCATGCACGAGAGCGATGCTCCGGATATCCTGGCCTTTCTGCAGGCCGCCGAGAAATGGATGGGCGATGAACTTGAACTGAGCCGGCTGGAGGCGAAACCTATACGACGACACCGATCGAGGCCATCCAACTGGTCAAGACGTCCGCGCCAGGCGGCCGCCCGCCGTCGGCCACTGCTGAAAGAGATTGGCATTGAGTCGCAGTCGCGGAGGTAGTGTTATTTCATGTCCATGGCTGACGACAACACGACTTGGCGCAATTCCGCCGCCGCTCCAGCCGAAGAGAATCTGGGGCTGGCGATCCACATGCTTCTCCCTGGTTGGAAGGTCTTTGGCCGTTTTACGTTGGAGACTCAGGCGGGGCAGGGCGCAATGAGCGTCGTCTGGCGGGCCCACGATGAACTGTTGGACGAGATCGTGGCGTTGAAGTTCCTGGCGGAGGTCGTGGCGCGGGATGCGGTGGCGGTGGATGACCTGCGGCAGAAGACGGCCCGCGCCCGATGGCTGGCGCATCCGCACATCGTCCGGGTGAACGATTTCATGCGGGACAACACGCTGGCCACGGTTTCGATGGAGTATGTTGGCGGTGCGACGTTGGCGCAACGGCGGCTGGAGCAGCCGGGCCGGGTGTTCTCCGCGGCGGCGCTGGCTCCGCTGATCGGACAGCTTTGCCCGGCGCTCGATTATGCGCACCAGGTGGCCAGGACCGTGCACCGCAGCCTGAAACCGTCGAACATTCTCGTGACGCCGGAGGGTGTCGCCAAGATCACTGACTTCGGCATTGGGAGCAGCCTGGCCGGGGCGCGCCTCCGGTTGCTGGGACGGACCGAACGCGTTCACAGATCCATGTTTTATATGAGCCCCCAGCAGTTGGAGGACGCCCCGCCCCGCCCCGCGGACGACATCTATGCATTCGGCGCGGTGCTCTATGAATTACTGGCGGGCGAGCCACCATTCTCGAACTGCGACGTGGTCGCGCAAATTCGTACCCGAGAACCTGTGCCCATGGCGGAGCGCCGTGCCGCATCCGGGGTGACGGGTGATCCGATTCCTCCGATGTGGGAAGAGGCCGTGGTGGCTTGTCTGGCGAAAGATCCCGCACAGCGCCCCTCCAGCGGCGAGGAAATCATGTACCTGCTTGGGCTCGCTGGGCGCAATTCCGTCACCGAAGAACGGTCGCCGGTGCAGGACACCGTGCGGGTGAGGGATTCGGCGGCGCAATCGTCGGGCGCGCCGGCAACTCCGGCTCCGCCGACCCGGCCGCCGGAGGGATCCCGTCCTCTCCAGAAGCGGTCGCTGATTCACTACCCGACACCCGGAGAAGCGGAACGGGAGGCGGAGGAGCAAGAGTTGGCCGCGCAGCCCCGGGCGGGCGAAAAGAAAGAACGCTCCTGGGTCATCCGGGCGTGGACGGAATTCCTCCGCTATTGATGGCGGAAACGTCGGGAGCCCGGCAGCTTCGCCGGCTTCGACACAAAGGAATTTTGCGTTGAGTGTCTGCCGCCCCCGGACAAGGTGCGAGATCGGTTCCCGGTTCAGGCCATCAGCCGGAACACCTCGTGGGAGCCGGGGAAACCATCGAGCGGATGGCGGCCCAGGGACTCGCACGACCACGAGGAAGGCAAGGCGGCCGACGCCGCCGTGCTGACGATGGTATCGGTGCCCAGTCCGGAGCAGACCTTCTCGAGCCGGAACGTATAGATGACCTCGGGTCCGGAGAGGTTATTGGCCCCCTGTCACCGCCTTCCAGCGTGACGGAGGCCCGATGGAGGACGATGCGAAAATCTGGATCACGCCGCCGCTGGAACTCGATGAGTTCGTGCACGGCACGCGTGGCGAGGGCCGGCGCCTCCGCGGTGTTTTTCCAGCAGGCGAAAATGGCGTCGCCGAGAAATTTGTCCACCACGCCGCCGGCGGATTCAACCGTGTCTCGGCACTGCCGCAGCCAGGTGGCGATGGTCAGGCTGAGGGCATCGGTGTCCAGTTGGCGGCTCAGGCTGGTGTAGCGCTTGATGTCCATCATGAGCAGCCAGCACACCGGGTTGGCGCGCACGACGACGGTGGCGGGGGCCTCGGTGGCGGGGAAAGGCCCCGTGGCTGTCTGTTCAAGGCGGAAGACGAAATACTCGCCCATGATGTTGACGATGTCGCCATCCTTTAGCCGATGGGGAATCGTGATCCGCTTTCCATTGCACAAGGTGCCGTTGGTGCTGCCGGGGTCCGCCAGCCAGTACTCCGCGCGATTGAAAAGGACGCCGGCGAAAAGACCCTGGCCGAGCGCCTGGTTGGCGAGAAAAGCCTCACGCCGGGCCAGTGGCGCGCCCGCACGATGTTCAGTTATGCCC
>DASRKV010000182.1:0-5114 GCA_035648795.1 Opitutaceae bacterium | reverse complement strand
ATCCTCCCCCGCCGAACCAGAACGGCGAGCCGCGGCGCCCCGTCGAGCTTTGATAGACGGCACTGCGCCGGTAGCGGCTGACGTAGCCAAAAACAACGAACAGGACGAGCCCTGCCAGGATGACCGGCCAGCCGACGTTCGACCGGCCGTCGTCGCTGGTTCGTCCGGTGCCATGGTATTCGCCCCGGGTGGCCGCAATGATCGCGGTGACCGCCGCATCCAATCCCCCGGCGTAATCGCCCGCACGGAAACGCGGCTTCAGCTCGTTCTCGACGATCAGGTGACACAGCCCGTCGGGCAGCACCGCTTCGAGACCATAGCCCACCTGGATGCGGAGCTGATGCTCCTGCATGAAAGCGAACAGCACCGCGCCGTTGTTCCGGCCTTTTTGACCGACGCCCCAGGCCTGGGCCACGCGTACAGTGTAATCTTCGACCGAGGAGTCCGACTGGAGTCGCGGATAGATCGCGACCAGGATCTGGTTCGACGTATCGCGTTCGAATTGCTCCAACCGCTGGTTGAGCTGGGCGGCGACCGCCGGGGAAACAATGCCGGCGGCATCGTTGAAATAGCGTGTTGGCTTGGGCGGAATGACTTCCGCCGCGCGAAGCGAACCGGCGCAACAGAGCGCGACGAGCAGAACCAGTGTCCCGCGGAAACGGCTGTCCGGCTTGCTCACGGTTTGGCCGGCGCCGGGTTGGCGCCAAAATCAAACTGCACCGCCGGCGGTTTCTCCGCTCCGGGCGTGGCCTGGAAATAGGCTTTGTCCTTGAAGCCGAACGCGGCGGCGAAGAAGACCGCCGGGACGCGCTTGATGGCGGCGTTGTAGTCGCGCGCAGCGTCGTTGAAGCGTCCGCGCTCGACGGCGATGCGGTTCTCCGTGCCTTCGAGCTGCGCCTGGAGCATCTGGAAATTGCCGTTGGCCTTCAGGTCGGGATAGCGCTCGACGACGACCAGCAACCGGGAGAGCGCGGAGGTGAGCTGGCCTTGCGCCTGTTCGAACTGCGCAAGCTGGGCCGGATCGGTCGGCGCGGCGTTCGGGCTCAGCTGCACCCGGCCGACCGAGGCGCGGGCATTCGTGATCTCCGTCAACGTCGACTTCTCGAAGTTGGCCGCGCCGGAGACGGTGTTGACGAGGTTGGGAATGAGATCGGCGCGGCGCTGGTAGGCATTTTGCACCTGCGCCCATTGGGCGTCGACCGCCTGCGAACGATTGACGAGGCCGTTGTAGGTGCCGACCGCCGCGACGATCAAGATCACCACGACGAGCACGAAAACTCCGGCGATTCCGAGGATGATTTTGGTCATGATAGAAACATACCTTGTACCCGAAGCCGGGGAAGACACAAGCGGTCAGGCGGTATAACGGCAACGCGAGTTTGTAGGTGGGGTGCGGCGGGGAGGAGGCGCGCCGATGCTTGACCGTGGGTGCGATCTGGACATGATCCTGTCCAGCATGAAATCGATCACCTATACGGCGGCGCGGGAGAAGCTGGCCGCCACCATGGACCAGGTGTGCGAAGACCGCGCGCCGGTGATCATCACCCGCAAACGTGATCAGGCGGTCGTGATGCTGTCGCTGGAGGACTACAACGCGCTGGAGGAGACGGCCTACCTGATCCGCAGCCCGGCCAACGCGCGGCGCCTGCTGGCCTCGATGCAGGAACTCGAATCCGGCAAGGGCAGCGTGCGCAAGCTGAAGAAAGTCTGAACGCAGCCGGCACCGATGCAGCTGGTCTTCTCATCGAAGTCTTGGGAGGAGTATTCGTATTGGCAGGCGACTGATTCCCAACGGCTCCGGCGCATCAACCAACTGATCAAGGAGCTCATCCGTGAACCATTCGCTGGCATCGGCAAGCCGGAGCCCTTGCAGCATGCCTTCCAAGGGTATTGGTCGCGGCGGATCGACGGCGAGCACCGGATCGTCTATCGGGTCGTAGGCGACCAGCTCCAGATCGCACAACTGCGTTACCACTATCGAGATTGAGCGAAAGATCACCAGCCCCAGCTGCGACGGAGACGCAACGGCTGGCAGAGATCCTCGGACACTTCTGTCAGAAACCGGCTGGGGCTGAGCAGCGTGGCCGGACCGCCTTTGGAATTCACCTTCGGGTAGCAGAGATAGAGTTCATCTTTCGCCCGCGTGACGGCGACGTAGAAGAGCCGCCGTTCCTCGTCGAGGTCGTCCGCCTCGATCGCGCGCCGCAGCGGAAACATGCCGTCAGCCAACCCCAGGATGAACACCACGCCGAACTCCAGACCCTTGGCCTGGTGGACGGTGGTGAGGCGGAGCGCGTCGGCGTCCGGGTCGACCTGCCGGTCGCTCGTCTCGGAATTGAGAAGCTGGATCTGCGCCAGCAAGTCCTGCATGTCGTCGAAACGTGAGGCGAAGCCGATGAGCGATTTCAGATCGTCCAACCGCGACGCGTAGTTGGCGTAGGCGCCCTTGAGGTAATCTCCATACCAGCCCTCGATGGCGGCCTCCACCGTCTTGAACGGCCGGTCGTTTTGGAGCGTGGCGGCGATTTGTTGCAGCGAGGTCACGAGGCGGGGCCATTCCTCTTTGGACTCCTTGGGCACCCTGGCCAGGACGTCGTCCCCCGCGAGCGCGTCCACCAAGTTGCGCTGGTGGGCCCGGGCGTGGGCGAGCGCCGCGTCGTGAAGCTTCTGCGCTCCCTTGTCGCCGACCCGCGGTAGCAGCACGGCGATGCGCTGCCAGGCCATCGTGTCGCTGGGATTGTAGACGAAGCGCAGGATCGCGACGAGGTCGCGGATGTGCGCCTGCTCGAAGAACCGCACGCCGCTCGTGATCACGTACGGCACGCCGAGCCGCGAGAGTTCAAGCTGGAGATCGAGCGCATGGAAGTGGGCCCGGTAGAGCACAGCGATATCGGCCAGCGCCCGGCCTTCGTCGACGAGTCCCTTGATGCGTTGGACGACGAACGACGCCTGCTCGCGCGTATCGAGCGCCTGCACGAGAAACGGCTTTTCGTGATCGGGGCGCGACGCGCGCAGCTCCTTGTCGAAGTGGCGGCCCTTCGGTTGTGCGGCCAGCACGCCGTTGGCGAAGGCCAGAATCGAGGGAGTCGAGCGGTAATTGGTCTCGATCCGGTAGATCTGCGTGCCCGGATGGCGGTCGGGGAAGGTGATGATGTTCTCGAAGTTTGCGCCGCGCCACGAGTAGATGCATTGCGCGTCGTCGCCCACCGCCATCACCCGATGGTGCGCGCCGACAAGGTCGACGATCTGCGCCTGCAGGGTGTTGGTGTCCTGATATTCATCCACCAGCGTGTGGCGGAAACGCTGCTGGAGGTAGTTCGCCACGTCGGGCGCGGCGCGGAGCACTTCGAGCCAATATTCCAGGAGATCGTCGTAGTCGACGACGCTCTGCTTCCGTTTGCGCTCCCGGTAGGCCGCGGCGAAGCCGTCGATGAGGCCGGAGAACTCCTCGTGCTGGGGATAAAAGCGCGTGATCGTCTCGCCGATCGGGCGCTGGGTATTGCGCGCAAAACTGATGATCTCAAACAGCGGGCCGGGGCGCGGATGCGTCTTTTCCTTGAAGAACCCCCGGTCCTTCTCGTCGGCCACCTCGCGCAGGAGGCTTTCCGCCTCGTCGGCGTCGAGAATGGTGAAGGCGCGGGAGAGGCCGACGACCTCGCCATGGACGCGCAGGATCTTGTGTCCGATGTGGTGGAAGGTGCCGCCCCAAAACCGGTGGGCCTCGACGCCGGTCAGGTCCTGGACGCGGTGGAGCATCTCCCGCGCGGCCTTGTTGGTGAAAGTGAGGAGAAGAATCTCGTGCGGTCTGACGCCCTGGCTGAGCAGATGGGCGACGCGGTAGGTGAGGGTGCGCGTCTTGCCGGATCCGGCGCCGGCCAGGACGAGCAGCGGGCCCGGTGGGGCCGTGACCGCGGCGTATTGCTCGTCGTTGAGATCCCGGCGAAAATCGATGGGCGGAATCGCCAGCGGCGCCCCGGGCTCGTTTTTGAGGACGAAATCCATGCAGGGCCGGGATTACTCACGCAAAGGCGGGAAGACGCAAAGAAAAGATTTTCATCCAGGCGTTCTGCCTGACCAGCGCTGAGCCCGGAGATTCAGCGCCCTGGCGCCTTGAACGTGAGAATGTAGCCCCGGCCGTAGAAAACTTCTTCATAGGTCGCGTCGGCGACATCTGGCGGTACCCATTCCCACGGGTTGAAGTTGTCGGAGGTGTCCCGGAAATAGGCGCGGGTAAATGGGCTCCGGCGATAGTTCTCCCGCACAACCTTCTTCGTTTCGTCCGCGACCAAAATCTGCGCGCCACTTTTGGCCACCCTGACCATTTCCTGCACGGCCGTCGCCGGTCGATCGAAGAAATTGATCCCGCCAACGTGAAAAACGACATCGAACGACTGATCGGCCAGGGGCAGACACTCGGCGTTGGCCTGCACCAGCAGAGCTGCGCCCGTAAAAGACCGCAGCTTCTTCTGGCAACGTCGGAGCATTCCCATCGAGAGATCAAGTCCGACCCATTCGATCGATTCGAGGGCCACGCGTTCCGCCAGATAAGGCAGATCTGCGCCGGTGCCGACCGACGTATAGAGAACGCGATCTCCGGCTTTGAGTCTGAGCTTGGCCGCGAGTTGGCGGCGGAGGTCGGCAAGTCTCCCACGATAGAACAGGTTACCCACCGTCAGGCCCAAATCGTAATAGCGGGCCATCCGGTCATACATGCGTTGGAACTTCGAGTTCTGGGGACCCAGCTTTGCTGTCGCGACGAACGAGGGAATCGCGCGAACAATCGGATAGCGCCGCCCCACAGTCCGATTGACGAGCTGATCGCCCTCCAGCTCCAGCGGCTCGAGTCCGACTGGGTCACGCAGGAGGGACAGGAGACTCGAATCAACATGCATTGCCGCAGGGTGGCCGAAACGAGCAAATCGATCCGCCCCGGAGCCGATCCGTGGGCGGTAGTGAATCGTCGGATATCGCGGTCACCAAGTTGCAGCCTGGCTCGCGCGCAGCGCCGGTCACGTGAGCTTGCATGTGGGCAGTGGCGGGCCGGCGTCGTACGCTACAGCAACACCAGATTGTCGCGGTGGACGACTTCGAGGTGTTTGCGGCCGGGGTAGAGA